>CALZAG010000015.1 GCA_945613045.1 uncultured Clostridia bacterium
TATGTTGCCGGAGAGTCCGGAAGAAAGACCGTATACGCGAAGAACGACGAGGGTCGCTCATGGAATATCGGATTTGCGGTAAATGTTCCGCTTACCGATAACGACGGCGCACCCTACGGCGTTCAGAACAACGCTATTGCAAACGCCGACACTAATCAGAGCATCACTTGGTTTTCCGCGATAGGCGGCAAGGCAGAGGTGGACTCAATAGTCAGGCTGTCGCTAAAGGCCGACATGACTGATGCAAAGACAATTGAAGGCAGCAACAGCTTCAGGACCTTTGACAGAGATACCGAGGGCTCCGCGGCCCGACTGAACAAGGTCGTGCTCACCGAGCTCAGCCCTGCCACTACCTACTATTACCAGGTGGGCGACGGAGAAAAGTGGTCTGAGACACTCAGCTTTACTACCGCCTCCGGCGACAGCAAGGCTGCGACAAACTTCTTCGTGTTTGCCGATATCCAGAGCAGCAATACCGCAAATCTCAATGCGGCCATCCAGAACATCACCGGCAGCGAGCTTGCATATTCCTTCGGCGTACAGACCGGCGACGCTATCGACAATGTCCAGAATTATACCGCTTACTGGCGCCCGTATCTCACCGAGATGAACGGCGCGGCTCTCGCGGGTATCAACATGATCCACGTTATGGGCAACCATGAGTATTACAGCGACTCCAACGGCGAGGTCTGCGGCGATATCTTTGACCTCCCCGAGTCTGCTCAGGGAAGCTACTATTCCTTTGAGTACGGCAACGTATACGTCGGAGTTATTAATAACGGCGGCAGCGTCACCGCCGCTGTTGAGGAGATGAAGGCCGACGCCGCAAAATCCGACTGCGCATGGAAGGCGATCGTCCTGCATGAGCCGATCTACGGCACCGAGAGCACCATGGCCGACGAGACCCGTCTGGCAGTTACCAAGGCAATGGAGGACGCCGGCATCGACGTCGTGTTCTCCGGCGACGACCATGCCTATGCGCGCACCTTCCCCATGCTCGGCGATAAGGTGAGCGAGGACGAGAGCGAAGGCGTTGTATACTACATCGCCGGCGACCTCAGCTCAAAGGACAACGAATATCATACTCAGGATTACTTTGCAAAGGCGATCCCGCACGCGGAGTACGGCGGAATGTATCTGTCCGTTCAGGCTGACGCCGACAAGATGCTCATAAACGCGTACAAATATGACGGAACTCTGCTGGACAGCTATGCCATAGAGAAGACCGACTGCGAGAAGGGAAATCACAGCTTTACCGCCGACAGCGAGTACAGCATGGAAAATAAGACCCTCACCTGCACCGTCTGCGGTGAGGAATGCAGCGCGGAAGCGACCGGAATGAGCGGTATGTTCAAGGTCAAGGGCAGCGACGGGGATAGGGTAATCCTTGCCGAAGGTCTCGCAAAGACCGGCTGGTTCCAGTGGGGCGAGGAGACTGTTCACGCCGGTGACGACGGTATCATTCATAAGACCGTTTCCGGCAACACCGCTACCTGCACCGAAAACGGACACTACTACGCAAAATGCGAGACCTGCGGAGCAAGCTACACCGGCGCGGCCACATGGAGCACGGGACATGACTGGGATGAAAACCATGTCTGCAAGACCTGCGGCACTGAGGGTGTAGATATCAACAGCGTTGAAGCAAAATACGGTAAGTATTACACCTACACCGGCGGAAAAATCTACCCCTCCGTGACGCTCACCTATGAGGGAAAGACCCTCAGCACGAGCAGCGACCGCACGGGCAAGGACGCTTACAGATCCTACGGCAGCAACGTGGATGTCGGAATCGGCACCGTTAGCTTTGAAGGCCGCGGCGATTTCTATGGAACGCTGACACTTGAATTCCAGATCCTGCCTGCAAGCGTGAGCGGGTTCAAGTCAGAACAGCTTTCGGCCAACAGCTATAAGCTGAGCTGGGACGAGTCGGCCGGCGCGCAGGAGTATATACTCCAGAAGTATAACCCCGGCACAGAAAAGTGGGATGACGTCAAGATCACCGACGAAACGGAATACACCGTGACAGGGCTTGAGACGGGAAGCTACAGCTTCCGTGTCAATTGCCGTGCTCAGGGAGCCGACGGCAAGCAGTATTACTGTGCCAAGTACTCATCCACGATCGATCTGGTCGACATCAATAACGCTGAAGCAAAATACGACAAGTATTACACCTACACGGGCAGCGCGATCTACCCCTCCGTGACGCTCACCTATGACGGAAGGACCCTCAGCACAAGCAGCGACCGTACAGGTAAGGATGCTTACGAGTCCTACAGCAACAACGTGAATGTAGGCACCGGCACAGTGAGCTTTGAGGGACGCGGCGATTTCTACGGAACGCTTACGCTCGAATTCCAGATCCTGCCTGCAAGCGTGAGCGGGTTCAAGTCAGAACAGCTTTCGGCCAACAGCTATAAGCTGAGCTGGGACGAGTCGGCCGGCGCGCAGGAGTATATACTCCAGAAGTATAACCCCGGCACAGAAAAGTGGGATGACGTCAAGATCACCGACGAAACGGAATACACCGTGACAGGGCTTGAGACGGGAAGCTACAGCTTCCGTGTCAATTGCCGTGCTCAGGGAGCCGACGGCAAGCAGTATTACTGTGCCAAGTACTCATCCACGATCGATCTGATCGTTAAGCCGATCGCAGCCGAAAACATAAGCTGCACGGTGTTTGACGGCAGGACCGTCATGCTCACCGAGACCGATGACGGTTCCTACCTGCTGCTTCCCGCCGGCACCGATATGAGTAAGCTCCTTATAAACGCCGACAGTATCGGCGGAGAGCTGAGCATCGTCGGCAACCTCGGCAGTGCAAAGCCCGGCAGCAGCTTCGATATAACGAAAGTTGCCTCCGCGGCCAACGGCGCTTACACCGTCACCCTGACCGACGGCAAGCTCAGCCAGAAAATCACGATCCGCAAAGCCTCCGTCGCTTCCATGTTCATCACAAGTGATGACGCTGTGAACAAGGGACGCGAATATGTTGACGAAAGCAAGGATAACTCCGCAACCGGCAAGATGCTCCTTGTCGGAACGGACGGCAGCGTAATTTATGACGGCAGCCTTACACAGCTCAAGGCGCGCGGAAACAGTTCCTTCACCTATGCGCCCAAGAAATCCTATCAGATCAAGCTCGACCCCAAGAACGACCTGCTCGGGAACGGGGAGAAGGTCAAGACATGGGTGCTTCTGGCAAACTATAACGACCCGACCATGCTGCACGACAAGTTCTTCAAGGATCTGGCTGCTGATCTCGGCATGTATTCGGCCGACTGCGACTGGGTCGATCTCTACTACGACGGAGAATACCGCGGCACATATCTGCTCAGCGAGAAGAACTCGATAGGCGAAACGAGCGTTGATATCACCGACCTCGAGAGCGAATATGAAAAAGTCAACGAGGGCTACGGCGACAACGCAGAGGTTAAGACCGCTGAAAACGCATACGGCGGGACCTATTATTACACCAACGGTTTGACCGATCCCGAGAACATCACGGGCGGCTATCTGCTGGAGGTCAACGGCAACGACAGAGGCGTTGACGAGGCAAGCGGTTTCAGCACTGTCAAGGGCTATGACATCAACGTCAAGAGCCCCGAGTGGGCAAGCCAGGCCGCTATGAAGTACATCAGCGAGTACTATCAGGAGTTCGAGGACGCGGTGTACGCAAAGGATGCCGACGGCAACTACACCGGCTATAACGAAGCCACCGGCAAGTATTACTACGATTACTGCGACCTTGACTCCCTCGTAAAAATGTATCTCATCCAGGAGCTCTCCGCGAGCACCGACGCTTTCTATGCGTCCCTGTTCTTCTATAAGGACGCCGACGGCAAGCTCTGCGCAGGCCCCGTGTGGGACATGGATCTAAGCCTCGGCTCGGCCTGGGATATGAAGGTTGAGGCAAACAGCAGCTTTGTCGACCGCCGCTATCTCGCGGAAGCGCTTATAAATATCCCCAGCTTCCAGAAGGCAGTCAATGAGTACTTCGGCAGCCAGTTCAAGACGACTGTAGAGGGCTATATAAACGCCGGAATAGGCGCATATGCAGACAGTCTCAGCGCCAGTGCCGCAATGAACTTCACGGTATGGCCCTATGTCAACATTGCCGACCCGTCCTCCGCGAAGCATGTTTACAGCAATATGGACTATGCGACCGCTGTTTCCGATTGCAAAGTATGGCTCACCAACCGGATAGCTTATATGGGCAACAGGATAAACGCATGGGGTGATGTCAAGTCTGTATTCCCAGACGTGAGCACGGACAGTGTTTATTACGACTCGATAGTCTGGGCAGTGGACGAGGGCATAATCAGCGGGTATGAAGACGGCAACTTCAAACCCAACGCATTCGCCACCCGAGCACAGGTCGTGACCATGCTCTGGAGGGCCGCTGGTTGCCCCGAGCCTGCCGCCGAGACAAATCCCTTCAGCGACGTATCCGACACCGGAAGCTGCGCACCGTATTACAAAGCAATCCTGTGGGCAAACGAGAACGGCATAGCCCTCGGCTACGACGACGGCAACTTCAAGCCCCACCAGACCTGCACCCGCGCTCAGATAGTCACCTTCATCGCAAGGTACCTTCAGGGCGAATAAAAAACAGCAACAAAAATCTGCATGGTGTGAAAACACCATGCAGATTTTGTCTTTTTATTCAGTACAGCTCCGCCAGCTTTGAGAGGGATTTTGACATATCAATAGCCTTGTCGCTGACAAGTATGGGCTTATTGTCCTTGACCACATAATCCAGCACCTCGGCGGTGAGCGTCATCATGCGCTCAAGCTCGTGCTTGATGTAGTGCATCTGCGTGCAGTGCGGCGAGCGGTCGACGCTGACAAAAATGAGCTTTTGTATCTGTCCGGTGCTCAGCATCGCGCCGAGCTTCGTGACGGCCATGTTAATGTGCGTTTCCTCAAGGCACAGCGAGTATACCTCGTCCAGTCCCTCTGTCACCGCCCTGAAGCCCTCCGGCTGCACGCTTTCAAGGCAGGCACCGGCGACCGCGATGCTGCCGCGGACGTCATAGATATTCGTTGTCATAAGATTTTTCATTTTTATCCCTCAGTCGCCGCGAGGAAACAGTCTTGTGTTTCAATCTCGGAGTAGAGAATGACCTGCTCTGCGGAGAAGTCATAGACTTTTATGACGCCGCACATGGGGTCGTCGGGCTTCGCGTTCATGAGTTCGGGGTAGACGTTTTTGTAATCATCGAACATATCCTCGGCAAAGCTGCAGCCCTCCTCACCCTGATATACCGCCGCATAAAAGGTGCCGGCTTCAACAAGGTCCTGGAAGAAGTGGCTGCCGTAGCTAAGCTCGGGCCGCAGCCCGTGGGAGTTGTAGGCAAGCTCGCATATGCAGTCAAAGTGGGATATCTCCATGAAATTCACCGGAACGCCAAGACTGGGCGTGGTCGTGCCCCAGCGCCCGGGACCCATCAGTATCGTGCTCTTGTCTCGCAGGAGAAGATTGAGCTGTCCGATCTTGCGCGCTACAAGGTACTTCTGCTGCTCGGTCAGCGAGAGGTACGGCTCGACCTTCACAAACACACCGTATTTGATAGGCAGGCACACATTGCCGCCCATAAAATTGCCCTTTATGCGGAAAAAGGTATTGTTCACCTTGGGCATAACTCCCGCTTTGCCTATGCCGCGGGTCTGAAGCGGCCTGCACTGAAGGAGATTCACGCGGAACTCGCCCGTCTGTGTAAAGTTGCAGGCAAATTCAATGTCAACGGGGTAGCTGTACTTACTGCTCAGCAGAGCCATGACCTCGGTCATGGTATCGGTAAAAGCGGTGTTTTTAATGAGCTTTCGGAAATTCAGAATGTCCGGAACAGGCTCGCCGTAAAGGCCGAGCTCGCGGTAGCGCGCGGCCGTGGGCATATCCGGCTCCATGAAAAGGCTCGGGTCGGTCTTGAGTTCCTTCTTGTCTATGCTGTCGACGTTTATGGTGACGAAGTTGTTTGTCTCAAGATCGATGACGTCCATCTTGTGCTGCGAGTACTTGTACTCGTCGCCGTAGGCCACCATGGGCGGAGCGGCGGGAGCGTCCATGCTCAGCAGTCTCGCGTAGTCGTCGGCCTCCCGGTCTACCGCGCGGGTGCCCATACCGAACACCAGACGGAGCATGCCCTTGTTGTTGAGGTCCTTAACCGCGCTGTTTATATACAGGTTTTTCGAGTGCCCCACGCCCGCGATATGCGGGTAGTAATACTTGCCGTGGCAGTCGCCGCACACACGCATGACGAGAAGCGCCATCTGCTCGTCGCGGTCGAGAAGATTGCGGTCGGCGCGGTATTTTATGGCGTCGTAGTTGACGGTGCTGGCGTAAACCGTGCGCACAGCCTCCTCAAATACCTTGTAGCGTTCCTCAAGACTGCCCTGGTTGGGACAGAACACGCTTTCGTATTTGCCTGCAAAGGCGTTGCCGAAGCCATCCTCGAGCAGGGAGCTTGAGCGAACGATGATAGGCGACTGTCCGAAGTATTCAAGCATGGAAAGGAACTGCTCGGTTATCCCCGGCATGAATATGCCGTTTAAGAGCTTTTCGCGTATGTTCGGGGCACATTCAAAGTAGTCCTCGGCGTCTATCATACGCGTGCGCTGCGACCAGACTCCGTTCTGAACGGCGTAGGTATAGAAAACATCCGCGCCGATGAAGTATGAGTCGTGCGGCTCCATGTGCTCGCGGTAAAGCTCAGGAGCCTCGTCGCGGATGATGTTTCGTGCAAGCAGCATACCGGCGGCCTTACCTCCGATACAGCCGGTGCCGATCTCGCGGTTTTTGATGTCCATGAGGTCGCGGGTGCTGAAATACTTGCGGCAGAGCTCGAGACGTGTGGGCTCATTGCCCAGCAGACAGCGCAGGATGTTGTCCTTCAGGCGTTTGCCGGCCTCGTCGTCGGGCTCACTGCCGTCGCGGGGAACGGAGTCGAACATACTGTCCCAGCAGTCGCGCCGCTCTCCGGTCTGGGTGAATTTTTCAAATATGGCGTAGTTATCCGCGCTTGAGGTAACGGTCTGGCATAAGTTTCCGCTTATCCTCAGCGGGAAGTACATATTCTTTGTGTGCCTGCCGTCGACCTTGACCGGCTGGATATATGTGCATCTGTCGTGGGTGCGTATATTGACAAGCAGGGGAGTGGCTCTGCGGATGCGGGACACAGTCTCGTAGGTGTGGCTGCGGTAGTTGATAGGCTGATATGCGATAGCGCCCTGCTCATGCAAAAAGGGATTTATAAGCAGAAAGAAGTTTGAGATCATAAGGTCGGAAAACCAGTATTTCTGAAGCTCGGAGAGGCAGTCGAAAACGAAAAAGACGTTTTTCCCCTCGCTGCTTATTATGCGGTACACCTGCACCGCAAAGGTCTCAAACCCGACGCGCGGGTCAAGGGTGTACTGCTTTACGTTTGCGCCCGCGGCAGTGAGCGCCTCTGTATCCATAATCTCGTCATGGTCGCCGAAGCGTATGTATACGAATCTTCTGCCTGAACGTGCAAGCTTCGTTACAAGCTTTGTGGCAGCAAACATATAGTCCCCGATATGGTCAATCTGCCATACCACAGTGTCGCCCGGGCGCAGAAAATCAATCGCCTCGTCTAACCCGTCTATTCCTGTGCTGACCCGTACCTGCTCATCCATGTCCCATTCTCCTTTACGGTAATTTAATCTTAAAGCAGATTATATCATCTATGTCAGAAAAAAGCTACAGAATCAAGCTGTTTTTTAAATCACATGGCTGGCGGGCGAAATTAATTCCTATTAATATGCTTGGAATTATAAACAAATAATTTAGTTAGATGCATCTAACTAATTGCGCATAGCGCCAAAATTATGCTGCGCCGCTTGACTTGGATGGGAAATATGGTATTATAGCAATGAAGTTAGATGTGACTAACTATTTTTTAAACCCGTTTGTTAGTTAAGACTAACAACTGAAAGAAGGATAGATATGATGCCGCTTACACTCGCAGACACCGGGCAGGACAATACCGTTAAACGCATAGGCGGAAAGCCCGAGGTCCGCAGACACCTTGAAAATCTCGGCTTTGTGGTCGGCAGCAGTGTTACGGTCATAAACTCCATCGGCGATAACGTGATCGTCAGGGTGAAGGAAGCAAGAGTAGCCATAAGCGCGGAAATGGCGCAGAAAATATATGTGTGAGGTAAAGCGATGAAAACTCTCAGAGATGTCAGTATCGGCGAAAGCGCCACGGTAAAAAGGCTCCACGGCGAAGGCGCGACAAAGCGCCGCATCATGGATATGGGTATCACCAGGGGCACGGAGATCAAGGTGCGCAAGCTTGCTCCGCTCGGAGACCCCCTTGAGCTCACGGTCAGGGGCTATGAGCTTTCACTGCGCAAGGCAGATGCTGAAATGATAGAGGTGGAATAATGAAAAAGGAAATCAAGATCGCCCTTGCGGGCAATCCCAACAGCGGCAAAACGACGCTGTTCAATGCGCTGACCGGTTCGGCGCAGTTTGTGGGAAACTGGCCGGGCGTTACCGTTGAAAAAAAGGAAGGCAAGCTGAAAAAGCATGACGGCGTGACCGTCGTCGACCTTCCGGGCATATACTCCCTATCCCCTTATACTCTCGAGGAGGTCGTTGCCCGTAACTTCCTCCTCGGCGAGCGCCCCGACGCGATACTGAATATTATCGACGGCACGAACCTTGAGAGAAATCTCTATCTGACGACCCAGCTCACCGAGCTCGGTATCCCCGTTGTTGTAGCCATCAACATGATCGACGTCGTCAGGAAAAACGGGGACGTTATAAACGTGAAGGAACTGTCCCGACAGCTCGGCTGCACGGTCGTCGAGATCTCGGCTCTCAAGGGCGACGGAGTCACGCTGGCGGCCGAGGCGGCCGTTGAGGCGGCAGGAAACGCAAAGACCGTCCCCATGCACACCTTCTCTGGCGCAGTCGAGCACGCGCTGGCCCATATCGAGGAGGTCACGGTACATAATATGCCCGAGGAGCAGCAGCGCTGGTATTCCATAAAGCTCTTTGAGCGCGATGCAAAGGTCATCGAGAGCCTGAAGCTCGACGACGCAACCCTTAAACACATTGAGCAGGATATCGTTGCAGCCGAAACCGAGTGCGATGACGACGCCGAGAGCATAATCACCAATGAACGCTACCTCTACATTGCCTCTCTCATGAAGGCCTGCTGCAAAAAGAAAAACGCGGGCCTGCTCTCGGCGTCGGATAAGATCGACAAGGTCGTCACCAACCGCTTTGCGGCTCTGCCCATTTTCGCTGCCGTCATGTTCCTTGTCTACTGGGTCGCCATGGGTCCCTTCGGCTCCATGCTTACCGACTGGACAAACGACGTTTTAGGCGCGGAGATTCTTCAGGGCAATGCGGCGGCGCTTATGGAAAGCTGGGGCGCTGCGGACTGGCTCAGCGGCCTCGTGGCCGACGGCATCATCGGCGGTGTCGGTGCGGTGCTGGGCTTTGTACCTCAGCTCCTGGTGCTGTTTTTAATGCTCTGCATCCTTGAGGACGTCGGCTACATGGCGCGTGTCGCCTTCATCATGGACAGAATCTTCCGCAAGTTCGGCCTTTCCGGAAAGAGCTTCATCCCCATGCTGGTCGGAACCGGCTGCGGAGTCCCGGGCGTCATGGCCTCCCGCACCATTGAAAACGAGCGAGACCGCCGCATGACCATCATGACCACCTGCTTTATTCCCTGCGGCGCAAAGATGCCCATCGTCGGCATGTTTGCGGGCGCACTGTTCGGCGGCAGCGGCCTTGTCGCCGTGTCCGCCTACTTCATCGGCGTCGCGGCCATCATCATCTCCGGCATCATGCTCAAGAAAACCAGGCCCTTTACCGGCGAGCCCGCGCCCTTTGTCATGGAGCTTCCGGCATACCACGTCCCCGCTGTCGGAAACGTTCTGCGCGGAACATGGGAGCGCGGCTGGAGCTTCATCAAGAAGGCCGGCACGATAATCCTGCTCTCGGCCATCGTGCTCTGGTTCCTTCAGGGCTTCGGCTTTGTTGACGGCAAGTTCGGCATGGTCGAGGACAACAACTCCTCTCTGCTTGCTGCCATCGGCGGCGCGATAGCGTTCATCTTCGCACCTCTCGGCTTCGGCGACTGGCAATCCACCGTTGCGACCGTGACCGGGCTTATCGCAAAGGAAAACGTGGTCACCACCTTCGGCGTTCTGTTCCATGTCGCGGGCGAGGCCGCCGAGGACACCCCGGCTCTGTTGACGGCTGTGGCGGCTCATTACAGCGCGATCTCCGCTTACAGCTTCATGATCTTCAACCTACTGTGCGCACCCTGCTTCGCAGCGATGGGCGCGATCAGGAGAGAGATGAACAACGCGAAGTGGACATGGGCTGCCATAGGCTATATGTGCGTATTCGCCTATGCGGTCTCTCTGATCGTATATCAGTTCGGCGCATGGTTCATCGGCGCGGGCTCCGCTATCGGCACGGTCTGCGCGGTGCTCGTCCTCGCGTTCATCGCCTATATGCTGCTGCGCCCCTGTAAGGAGAGCGAAACCCTCAAGACCACGGCGGCTTTCGCAAGCTGACAACGGTTTAAACGAAAGGAGGAAACGTCATGCTTGACTGGATAATACAAAATCTTGCAAACATAGTGATTTGCCTTGTACTCATACTTGCGGTAACGCTTGCCGTCGTGAAGCTTGTCAGGGACAAGAAGGCGGGCAGATCCTCCTGCGGCTGCGGCTGCTCCGGCTGTCCGGCACACGGAACGTGCAGCGGCAGGAAGCAGTAAAGATACCGGCGGGCGTGTGTGCGCCCGCCGGTTTTTTGTATAACTGATCTGAAAACTCAAATGATATGAGTATGGAGAATATGAGTGACGAGCTTATAGTACGGCAGTGCTCGCCGACGCTGGCAGGACTGAAAACCGGAAATATGTTCTCGGCGGAATTTGAGTCCAAAGCCGGGACGATAGAAAGGATACGAAGCCTCAACCTCAGGCTCGCTCCGTACGGCCTGTGTATGATTCCTCTTCGTTTCATGGAGAAGCGGGTGCTCGTTTATATGTACAGCCCCAAACGGCTCAGCGAGGACCTTGAGCGGCCGCAGGTGCGTGAGCTTCTGCGCGGCCTCGGCTATGACCTGAGCTCCGCCGGCGGCTGCATAGCGCGTCTGCGCCGCCGAATGGGCGACGGCGGGGACTTCCCGCATGAGGTGGGGCTTTTTCTCGGCTATCCGGCCGAGGACGTGCGGGGCTTTATTGAAAACAGGGCGGCGGGCTGCAAGTGCCTTGGCTGCTGGAAGGTATACGGCGATGTAAATGCGGCTAAAATGAGGTTTGCAAGCTTTGAGAAATGCACCCGCGATAACTGCGGCAGACTGCGCCGCGGCTGCACTCTCGAGCAGCTTATTTCACAGTGAAAGGACAGAAGATATGAATAAGATCGCGATAGTTTATTGGAGCGGTACGGGAAACACCGCGGCAATGGCCGAGAAGATAAGAAAGGGTGCCGAGGACAAGGGCGCGAGCGTGCAGGTGTATAAGGCCGGAGAGTTTGAAGCGGGACTTATGGATGCGTTTGACGTTGTTGCCTTCGGCTGCCCCGCGATGGGCGCGGAGGGGCTGGAGGATACGGAATTCGAGCCGATGTTCGAGCCCTGCCGCCCGGAGCTTAGGGGCAAAAAGATAGCACTGTTCGGCTCATACGGCTGGGGCGAAGGCACCTGGCTGGAGATATGGGAGGAAAACTGTCTGGAAGACGGCGCGGACATCGTGGCCGACAGCCTTGCCTGCTGCGGCTTTCCCGACGGCGAAGCCGCCGAGGAATGCCGTGCCTTCGGCGCCGCCCTGGCTGCGGCATAAGAATATCCCTGCTTTTTAGTTGAAAGCAGGGATATTCTTATGCTTCTATGATGATCGCTCTTACAGTCGAGCCGTCCGAGCTTTCAGATTTCGCGTCAGAGCGGCAAAAACATAGTTTTGCCGCAGAGTCCGGGCTTCCCGTACGGGAGTTCTGCCGTCATTCGGTTCTGAGCGCGACGACGGGATCCTTGTTCGCGGCAAGGCGGGAGGGTATAAGTCCGGCCACAACGGTCAGCCCTATGCTTATCGCAACGAGGATGAGCGCTGCCGCGGGCGGCAGCACCGCGTTTATCGAGTAAATGCCCGTAAGGTGATGCACGACGGCGTTTATTGGGATGCACAGGAGCATGGTGGATACTATGCCGATGAGCCCCGCGCACAAGCCCACAATGAGCGTTTCGGCATTGAACACGCGGGAGATATCCTTTTTTGAAGCGCCGATGGCACGCAGAATGCCGATCTCCTTGGTGCGTTCAAGCACGCTTATATAGGTGATGATGCCGATCATGATGCTGGAAACGATGAGGCTTATCGCCACAAACGCGATGAGTACATAGGATATGACGTCGATGATGGTGGTGACGGAGCTCATGATGAGCGCGACATAGTCAGTGTAGCTGATCTGATCCTCGGTATCGACACTGTTGTTATAGTCCTCGATGATATCCGCCACCGCGTCCTTCGCGGCGAAGGTAGCAACATAGATGTTGACGCCGGAGGGAGCGTCGAGCTCGACGTAGCCCAAAGTGCGCAGGTTTTCTTCGTAGCTGGAGTCCGAGAAGGTTTCAGGCATGAGGTTATCATATATATACTTATAGCCCTCGTCGGTAAAGTAGCACTGGTCGAAGGCCTCGGCAAGGCTTGCGGTGGAAAGCCGGCTCATCTGAGCCTTGACGCCCTCGGCATAGGCCTTTGAGATCTGCTCGCTCATCATCTCGCGCATATAGCTGAACAGGGTATCGTCATCCATAGCCGACAGCATATCCGCGTACTCAGGATAGTTCTCGACAACGGCCTTTTCAATGTCCTCGCGTGATACGCCCTCGAGCTGTTCGTCGATCATGGAATCTATATAGGATTCGGGGGCGACGGACATATAGTCGATGTAAAGCTCCGCTTTTTTCGCGTCGTCGATTCCGGCACAGTAATCAATAACGGCCTGTTTGATCTCCTCCGAGGAGAGGACACGGCCGTTCTCCTTGAAGGGAAGTCCGGTGAAAATATCATGCTCAGCGTCTGCAAGCTGCTGCTGAACGAGTTCCTTTGCCGCTGTCTGCTCCACAACGTACTTAGTCAGAGCGTTGGTATAGCCGATAGCTCCGGTCATCATGCCGGAAACGGCATCGGCGTTCTGGCGGACAACGCCGACGATCTTGAGCTGGATACCGCTGCTGTAAAGCGTCTTGAGACCGAGGGCGTCGGCACTTATGTCCTTATATTCGCCGGTCGAGGGATCCTTCTGCCAGCAGTCGGCGGGGAGGATGAGACTGAAGGTCTTCTCGCAGACGTCGGCATAGCTCCAGCTCTCCATTTTTTCGGTATCGACCGATTTGCCGCTGATGTAGCCCGTCATGGCAGAGAGCATCTCGGAAGAGGACTTGAGGCCGAGGGCGTACAGCACAAGGTCTGAGACCTCGTTGTTCTCGTCAACGATAAGCACGACCTCATCGTAGCTCTGCGGCCATGCGCCGTACAGCACGTCGTACTGCTGCTGAATCAGGTCGCTGACAAGCCCGTCCTCGCCGGGCAGCATCTCCTGCCATACAACGAAACGGTTTTGTGTGCCGCTCATGCCGGAGGAGCTTAACATATCGTTCATGGAGGCGCTTACCGAGGCCTCGGCGTCGTCGCCGATGATGCCCGCGCGCATCCTGCTCAAAAGGGTCATCACGTCCGACTTGACAATGTTGCCGTCGGCGTCCTTGGTATAGAGGTTCATGGGCAGATCGTAGGTGTACTGAATGTTGGACACATTCTCCCGCAGCGGCGTGTCGCCCTCCATCTGTCCGTCAAGGAAAACCTTAAAATCGCGCAGGTTGTTTGTCTCGACCTCGGCGCTTGTCATGGTGTTCATCATCTCGTACATGATGGTGTTGCCGTAGACCGCGTCCCTGTCGTGCGCATTCTCATCTTTTTCCGCATTCACGCCCATAAGGCTGGTCATCAGTTCTGTCATATCAACGGTCTCGGCCTGAATGGATATGGGGTAGGAGGACAGGGTATCCTCCTGGACCTTGTCGATATAGTTGTTGACGCCTGTGGATATGGACAGGATGAGGGCGATGCCTATGATGCCGATGCTTCCCGCAAACGCTGTCAGGAAGGTGCGGCCCTTCTTGGTCATGAGGTTATTCAGGGAAAGCGACAGCGCGGTGAGAAAGCTCATGACCGTTTTTCGCTGGGAAAGCTCCGCCGGCAGGTCGTCCTCGGAGGAGTAGGGCATCGAGTCACCGGTGATAAGCCCGTCCTTCAGGCGTATTATGCGGGAGGCGTAGCTGTCGGCCAGCTCAGGATTGTGGGTGACCATGATGATGAGCTTATCCCTGGAGATCTCCTTGAGTATCTCCATGATCTGGACGCTTGTCTCGGAGTCGAGCGCTCCCGTGGGCTCGTCGGCGAGGAGGATGTCCGGGTCGTTGACAAGCGCGCGGGCGATAGCAACGCGCTGCATCTGGCCGCCGGACATCTGGTTCGGCTTTTTGCTCAGCTGGTCGCCGAGGCCGACCTGCTCGAGCACCTTTACGGCCCGCTCGCGCCGCTCGGTCTTTGAAACGCCGGAGAGCGTCAGCGCAAGCTCAACGTTTGCCAGCACCGTCTGGTGGGGAATGAGGTTGTACGACTGAAAAACAAAGCCGATGGAGTGGTTGCGGTAGGTGTCCCAGTCTCTGTCGCCGTAATCCTTGGTGGAGCGGCCGTTGATGATGAGGTCGCCCTCGGTATATTGGTCGAGACCGCCGATGATGTTCAGAAGTGTGGTCTTGCCGCAGCCGGAGTGGCCGAGCACCGCCACGAACTCACTCTCGCGGAACTCGAGATCGATACCTTTCAGGGCATGGACAGCGTCGTCGCCGACGGCGTAATCCTTGGTTATGCCTTTTAGCTTGAGCATTCGGAAAGATTCCCCCAGGTGAGATAGATATATATAATGAAGCAATTATGGCCTTTTTTGCAGGCAAAGTCAATAGAGGTCACAGAAAGTTCAGAAAGCTTACTATAAAACAGGGGTCGGAGGTTCTGGGTTACGGGTGAATAAAAAAGCAGCCTGCACCATAGTGCAGACTGCCCTGGCACCCACAAGAGGATTCGAACCTCCGACCCCTCGCTTAGGAGGCGAGTGCTCTATCCGGCTGAGCTATGTGGGCACAACGCAATTATTGTAACTCAGCAAGGATAAATTGTCAACATCGCACTAAGACGATTTTGTCGTCATGTTTCTGCCCGTTTGCCCGCAGTTTTTGATTTATGGTTTATCTCTTCTGAGTTCTTATCCGACATGCAATTCTTGAATTTTTATGATATAATTATTTGACAAACAAAAAGCAGAAATATGTGTATACCGGATCACCATGGGCAAAACAGTCCCGTAAAGGGTCATGGACCGAACACCCGGTTTATGCCGGTACTATATTTGATAAAGGAGAATAAACAATGGATCTAATGGAAGCAATGAAAGCACGGCACAGCGTACGCAGATATATCGATAAGCCTATTGATCTGGAAGCTTTGAAAGCGTTACAGGATGAAATTGCCGTCTGCAATAAAGAGGGAGATCTGCACATCCAGCTCGTGACAAATGAACCGAAAGCGTTTGACAGCTTTATGGCGCATTACGGCAAGTTCAGCGGCGTCAAAAACTATATCGCCCTTGTAGGCAAAAAGAATGAAAAACTGGACGAGCTGTGCGGATATTACGGCGAGCGCCTGGTATTGAAAGCACAGCAGCTCGGACTGAACACCTGCTGGGTGGCATTGACATACAAGAAGATACCCGGCGCTTTCGAGGTGGCAAACGGCGAAAAACTGACGGTCGTGATCCCCTTCGGATACGGAGAGACACAGGGTGCGCAGCATAAGTCAAAGGACGCGGCAGACGTGAGCAATGCCGACGGCAATTCGCCGGAATGGTTCAGATCGGGCGTTGAGGCGGCATTGCTTGCCCCCACGGCTGTGAACCAGCAAAAATTCACCCTGACCTATGCCGACGGAAAAGTTGCTGCAAGGGCAGGAACGGGCTTTTACACAAAGGTGGACCTGGGAATCGTAAAATACCATTTTGAGCTCGGCGCCGGCAAGGAAAACTTCGAGTGGGAATGATGCGGCAAATAAGACGATTTATCTGAGAACAAAGATCCGAACTCCGACTGTATTCGGCGGAGCAAGCTTTATCTATTTGTTTAAGATGTATAAGCAGACAGCCAATTCACGAAATGTTCACAAATTATTTCCAAAGCAATGATATAATACATATGGAGTTTTGTGCATTTTGCCTATTAATTTGGCCTTGTTGTTAACCAAGCCGAAAACAGGAAAAATTGGAGGGGAGAATATGTTCTCTGAGTTCACACAGTCTGCGCTTACGATCTTGCGTAATCCGCAGGCCACAATGCAATGGTATGTCGTGCCGCTGTTTCTGATAGTTCTTTACATAGTCACGAAGGAGCTGCACGAAAAACACTACAAAGTCGTCCTCGGCGGCCTTGCGCTGTGGGGAATGGATCTTTTCAACGAGATATGGAACTCGATGATCTGTTTCCTGAGCGGATACGCGCCGGTGTGGGGGACTCCCGCCGGAGTTGGTGACACATCGCTTCTGATACTAATAGGGTACAACATTGAGATATCGATGATGTTCCTCGTCATGGGTATTTCCGCCTGCCTCATGCTGCCCGAGGACAGAAAAGCAAAAATACTCGGGATCAATAACCGGATATTCTTCGCGCTTGTGCTTACGACAGCAGCCGTCGCCGTTGAGTGCTTCCTCAACTATTGCGGCATACTTACCTGGGAATGGCCGTTCTGGCAGAGATCCTGCCCGTGGCTGCTGTGGCTCATAGGCTATCTTCCGTTTTTCGCAACGGCGTTTTATGTGCATGACAGGCCGACAACCAAGGGCGCGGTGAAAGCCGTCGGCGGCATATTGGGGTTTGATGTCGTGCTTCTTGTGATCTGTGCCGCCTGCGGATGGCTGTAAGGAGGTGACATTTATGACTACAGGTGCTCTGATAGTGCTTATCGCGGCGACGGTGATCGACTGTGGCTTCGTATTTGTTGCTTTCCGTGACTTCCTCAAGAAGGAATAACAGTAAGATCCGCTTTGCAGACGACAGTATCAATCGACATTTGGGCATATAACTGACGGAGTCTCCTGCCGGTGCTCTTGCCTTATTCAGCGTATCAAGGATATGCGTGATGCGAACGACTCCTGCGGACCCGCAGGAATCAATGTACCCCTCCGTGTCAATACTATTGACACGGAGGGGTTTTGCATGAAAAACAGAGGCTTTGAGGGCTGGTATTTTAAGCATCAGAAGGGCGATGACGCACTGGCGTTCATCCCCGGCAGAGCGGAGAGCGGGGCGTTTATCCAAATGCTTTCGCCAAACGGCTCACGGCAATTTGATGTACCCGACCTGACGGTGAGGAACGGAGTGATATACGCAGGAAACTGCGAATTCTCCCGCCGGGGCTGCAGGATAAGTCTGCCCGGTGTGTCGGGAGAAATATTATACGGTGCGCTTACGCCGCTGCGCAGCGATATAATGGGCCCGTTCCGATTCCTGCCGATGGAATGCCGCCACGGCGTCATAAGTATGGCGCATACGCTCTGCGGCAGCGTGAGCGTGGACGGGGCAGGGCACAGCTTTGACGGCGGCGTCGGATATATAGAGAAGGACAGCGGCACGTCGTTTCCGAGCTCTTACCGGTGGCTTCAGTGCAACAGCTTTCCCGAGCCGTGCTCCGTCATGCTGTCGATTGCTCATATCCCGTTCTGCGGACTGAGCTTTGAAGGCTGTATCTGCTCAATTATGTATGGCGGCAGTGAATACCGCCTTGCCACCTATAACGGAGTGCGCATACTTGCAGCGGAGGAAAAGCATATATGCCTGTCTCAGGGCGGGCTGCTGCTTGAG
>CALZAG010000016.1 GCA_945613045.1 uncultured Clostridia bacterium
GATAGTCGCCCGCTACATTTTATGTAGTGTGCTGATTACATTCTCCCACGGTGAATCAAATTTTATACATCAGGGTATATAAACTCTCGGTACGCGCTTGGACACGGCGCACAGAAGCTCATAGGGTATCGTGCCGGCGGCCTCGGCAAGGTCGAGGATCGAGGCCTTCTCTCCAAAGAGCTCGACCTCGCTTCCGACCGCGGCGCCGGGTATGTCGCTTAGGTCTATCATGCACATATCCATGCAGATATTACCTCGCTGCGGCGCAAAGCCGCCCTCGGTGAAGAAGCTAAATTTATTTGCCGCCGCCCAGGGCAGGCCGTCGGCATATCCTGCGGCGACGACGCCCATGCGGGTACGCTTTTTCGTTACAAAATGTCTGCCGTAGCTTATACAGGTATCCGGCTCGTAGTATTTAATGGTACTGATAGTGCTTAACATGCGCATGGCCGGCTTTAAGCCGAGCTTGCCGTTGTCGCCGTAGCCGTAAAGCAGCAGCCCGGGGCGTACCATATCCAGCATCATACCCGGGTGGTTAATAACCGCGCCGCTGTTGGCGCAGTGGCGGATGGCAAAGTGAACACCCTTTTCCTCAGCGGCCGTAATCACATCGCAGAAAAGCTTAAACTGCTTTTCAGTATATTCCATGCTGTCTTTGTCGGTAAAATCCGAGACGGCAAAATGCGTGTACACGCCCTCAACGTCGAGATTAGGCATCCGGCAGGTACTCACTACGTTCTTAACGCCCTCGTCAAAGTAACCGCCGGCACACAGAAAACCGAGCCGTGACATACCCGTGTCGAGCTTAATATGGATCTTCAAAGTGCCGCCAATTGCCTGGGCAGCCTCTGAATACTCGACCGCCTTGGCTTCGCAGGATACGGTCTGGGTAAGGGAATTGTCGAGCAGGTCTTTTACATACTCTGGCGGCGTATGTCCGAGTATGAGTATGGGCATATTAACGCCGCTGCGCCTTAGCTCCAGAGCCTCGTCGAGGCAGGCTATGGCGAGATAATCCGCGCCGCATTTTTCAAGGCGCTTTGCCACTTCGACGGCTCCGTGGCCATAGGCATCGGCCTTGACTATGCCGAGAAACTTCGTGCCCTCCGGCAGGCTGCTCCTTATGCACCGGTAATTGTGTTCAATATTGTTCAGGCTCACTTCAGCCCAGGTCCTCTTTTGCAGATCGTTCATTTCAGTTAACTTCCCAATCGTTTATCTCAATGAATATTACTGTTTGTTCCTTATAGCTTATTTCGGCGTTCAGGGGCACAAGCTCGCTGCTGAGCCACAGCGTTACGAGCATATCGTCCGACGGCACGAGCCTTGCGGCTATCATATCGTCCTCGCGCCATGTGATGTCGATATGCGCGTCTGTCATGGAACGCACGAGCAGCGGCAGAGCCGACATGGGGCTGAGCTCCGTATCGCCGAAGGAGCCGATATCGAGTATGGCGCCGTCGTACTCGAGGCTCAGAGCGTCTCCCGTCACGCGTGCCTTGATACCCGCCACCGTCTCGGGCTCGGTTATCTCGACCTCGGCGCTCTCCGTTCTCTGGACGTACCGGAGCGTAAATTCAGCCGTTTTATCGCTGTATTCGGCACGCACATCGGCGCTGAAGCTAACGGTGTCGGCTTCTGCGACTTCCCCTGCAAACTCGTCGAAGCTTTCCTCGCCGTTATCCGCGCAGCCGCAGAGCAAAACGAGGCTTATCATTAGCGGAAGCAGTTTTTTTATCATGGACTTCCTCTCCTCGATTCATTATATTATAGACGTTCTCATTTCATTAGTCAAATTTTCTCTTGACTTTTCTCTCAATGTGGGCTTTAATATCATAGTAAATATTATTGTATTGCAATGATCGGGAAGATAATACCGTAAGTTCCACTCAGAGAATGGCGGCCGCCGGCTGTAAGCCGCCTGTGGTGCGGGTATTTAGTTCGCCCGTGAGCTCCGGCTAATCACCGGCGGCGGCTACGTTATAGCCACAGAGCGCGATGAGCATCGAATTTGGGTGGTACCGCGGAAGAGCAGTCTTTCGTCCCTTTGGGACGCAAGGCTATATTTTTTTATTGAAAACTAATGATAATAAGGAGAGACACAATGAAAGCACTTATGCAGGAGCTTAAGGATAAGGCTCTGAAGGCTATTGTTGAAGCTGACAGTCTGGAAAGCCTCGAAGCTCTAAGGATCAAATATCTCGGCAAAAAGGGTGAGCTGACGGCTATTCTCAAGCAGATGGGCAGGCTTTCCGCCGAGGAGCGGCCGATTATGGGACAGCTTGCAAATCAGCTCAGAGCTGAGCTTGAGAGCTCCATTGAGACTACCCGCGCAAAGCTTGAGGCGGCGGCTCTTGAGGCAAGGCTGAAGCTTGAGGCGGTCGACGTGACCATCCCCGGCGACGAACTTAAGCTCGGACACAAGCACCCCATGTACAAGGCGCTTGATGAGATAAAGGATATATTCGTCGGCATGGGTTTTACCGTGCTCGACGGTCCCGAGGTGGAGCTTGCCTCATATAACTTTGATAAGTTAAACGCCGGAGAGGGGCACCCCTCCCGTGATTGGTCGGACACCTTCTACTTTGACGAGGACAGCAGGGTCATGCTCCGCTCACAGACAAGCCCCATGCAGGTCCGTGCTATGGAGACCATGAAGCTTCCCATCCGTATCGTAGCTCCCGGCAGAGTTTACCGCAAGGATGAGGTAGATGCGACCCACTCCCCCATGTTCCATCAGGTCGAGGGCATGGTCATAGACAAGGGCGTTACCATGGCCGACCTCAAAGGAACCCTGAACCTTGTTATGGAGCAGCTTTTTGGCGAGGGCACAGTGACCCGCTTCCGCCCCCACCATTTCCCCTTCACCGAGCCGAGCTGTGAGATGGACGTTCAGTGCCACAAGTGCGGCGGCAAGGGCTGCCCCACCTGCAAGGGCGAGGGCTGGATTGAAGTCCTGGGCGCAGGAATGATCCATCCCAAAGTGCTCGAAATGAGCGGCATCGACAGCGAGGAGTACACCGGCTGGGCCTTCGGCATGGGCCTTGAAAGACTTGCTATGAGGCGCTTTAAGATCTCCGACCTGCGTCTCATATTTGAAAACGACGTCCGCTTCTTGGAGCAGTTCTAAAGGGAGGATAAGACGATGAATTTAAGCAGAAAATGGCTCACAGAGTTTGTTGACGGCGTTTCCGTCAGCGATATAGACGACCGCGAATTTGCAGAGGCCATGACCCTCTCGGGCTCCAAGGTCGAGACATATGAGGATCTCGGCGCGGAGATCAACAATGTACTTGTCGGCAGGATACTCTCCTTGGAAAGGCACCCCAACTCCGACCATATGTGGATATGCCGCATAGACGTCGGCGGGGACGAGCCTGTTCAGATCGTCACCGGCGCCTGGAACATCCACACCGGCGATCTTGTGCCCGCCGCTCTTCATAATTCGACGCTGCCCGGCGGCAAGAAAATAACCAAGGGTAAGCTGCGCGGCGAACTATCAAACGGTATGCTGTGCTCTCTCAGGGAGCTTAACCTTGACGAGCGCGATTTCCCCTACGCAGTCATCAAAGCCGCCGCGCTTTTGAACGATTATCATCCGCTGGACGCCGAAAAGCCCTCTATACCCGCGGATATCAAAGCCGGTGACAAGGTTTTCGGCCCCGTAGTCGCCGCAAAAGCACTTGCGGTAGAGACCGTCGGCGTGAACGTATACAAATGCTCCCTCGATATCGGCGCGTCAACTGTGGATGTGGAGACCGATTGCCAGAACATCCATGAGGGCGACATGGTTGCATACAACACCAAGGCCGCAAGCATATGCACTCTCGATGACCTGCGCGCACAGCAGGCGGAATTCCCCCACTGCATCTCCGACGGCATCTTCGTCCTGCACGAGGACGGCGTGAAGCCCGGCGATGATATAAGGCCCGTCATAGGCGCTGACGACCACGTTATCGAATTTGAGATAACCCCCAACCGCCCCGACTGTCTTTCCGTTATCGGCCTTGCCCGCGAGGCCGCGGCTACCTTCGGCAAGGAGCTGAAGCTCCACGAGCCCGAGGTAAAGGGCGGCGCGGACGGCAGGCTTGACGAGCTTCTCAAGGTAGAGGTACCTGCCGAAGAGCTGTGCCCCCGCTACACCGCGCGCATGGTGCGCAATGTAAGGATAGGTCCCTCACCCAAATGGATGCGCGAGCGTCTCAGAGCCATGGGCGTCAGACCCATTAACAACATCGTCGATATCACTAACTACGTCATGATGGAATACGGGCAGCCCATGCACGCTTTTGACTATCGCTATGTCAAGGGCGGCAAGATAATCGTCCGCCGCGCCGGGGACGGCGAGGAGCTCACGACTCTCGACGGAAACGTAAGAAAGCTCACCAGCAATATGCTCGTCATCGCCGACGATACCCGCGCGGTCGGCCTTGCCGGCATCATGGGCGGCGAGAACAGCGAGATCGTTTCCGATACCGTGGACGTTGTGTTCGAGTCGGCAAACTTTGACGGCACCTGCATCCGCAAGGGCGCTCTTGCACTCGGTATGCGCACCGAGGCCTCCGCGAAGTTTGAGAAGGGTCTCGATCCCATGAACACCCTGCCGGCCGTCAACCGCGCCTGCGAGCTGGTAGAGATGCTTGGCGCCGGCGAGGTCGTGGACGGAGTAATAGACGTTGTAAACAAGCTGCCCGAGCCCACCGTTCTTGCTCTGCGTCCGGATAAGGTCAACGCTCTGCTCGGCACTGATGTTCCCGTTGCCAGAATGCAGGAGATTCTCAGAAGTCTTCAGTTCGGCGTTAACGGCGAGACCGTCAGCGTTCCCTCATGGAGAGCGGATGTCGAGCACTACTCCGATCTTGCCGAGGAGGTAGCGCGCTTCTTCGGATACAACAACATTCCCTGCACGCTCGTTCACGGCGAGAGCACGCTCGGCGGCTACTCCGATGAGCAGCTTCTTGAGCAGCAGCTCGGCTCTCTCTGCCGCGCCGCAGGTTATGACGAAATCATAACCTACTCCTTCATCTCCCCCTCCTATTACGATAAGATCCGCTGGGCCTCCGACGATCCGAGGCGCAAGAGCTTCAGGATTCTCAACCCCCTGGGCGAGGACACCTCCATCATGCGCACCACCACGCTGCCCTCCATGCTGGAGATCCTGACCCGCAACTACAACTACCGCAACAAGGCCGCCAGACTCTATGAGCTGGGCAGGATATACCAGCTCGGCGGCGAGGACGGGCTTGCGGTCGAATCAAAGATGCTCACCCTCGGAACCTACGGTCCCAAGGCGAGCTTCTTCGGGCTCAAGGGGCTTATCGAGGCCGTCATGAAGGATATCCGTGCAAAGGATGTGCACTTTGAAGCCTGCGCCGATAACCCCTCCTATCATCCCGGCCGCTGCGCTACTGTCTGGGCAGGCTCCGACTGCATCGGAGTGTTCGGTCAGATCCATCCTCTCGTCGCCGCCAATTACGGCGTGGACGCTGAATTTTACTGCGCGGAGCTTGCTCTCGACGAGCTCATGCTCGCCCGTGGTGAGGATCCCGTATACACTCCGCTGCCCAAGTTCCCCGCCGTCACCCGCGACATCGCCGTTGTCTGCGACATCTCCATACCGGTCGCAAGGCTCATCGACTGTATCATGACATCAGGCGGAGAATATCTCAAGGGCTGCAGCCTGTTTGATATCTACACCGGCAGCCATATCGCCCCGGGTAAAAAATCCGTCGCCTTCTCCATCACTATGAGGTCCGACGACCAGACCCTGACCGACGATCACGCTGAGGAGACAATGAAGGCCGTTCTGACGGCTCTGGAGCAGAAATTCGGCGCAATTATAAGATAAAACGCCCGGAATTTAGCGTCTGAATGATCATTTAACGCATATTTCCTTTACAATCACGCATAAACTGGTTATAATGATAGCAAGAAATCTATTTTGACCGAGGAGGGATTAATTATGGAAGACATAACAAGAAAGTTCACAGTTATCGACAGCAAGACCGAAATGAGAGAGATTCTGTCATCCGTATACAATTCTCTTAAGGTTAAAGGTTACAATCCTATTAACCAGCTTGTCGGATACATTCTTTCCGAGGACCCGACCTACATCACAAATTACAACAATGCACGCAGCCTTATCTGCCGCATTGACAGAGACGAGCTCATGCACGAGTTGCTGACAAGTTACCTCGGAACCGAAAACGAACAGTAAGACATAAAAAATTCCCGTTCAATTTGAACGGGAATTTTTTATGTTCAAAGCTTGTAGTGTTTAGTAATTTAACACCAATTGTGAATTATTTATCGTTAACGTATTGACATTGTTTATGTGTGTTTGTATAATTTCTTTATAAAGACAATACACATTTTTGTATTTGTCGCCATTCATTATTACTTTATAAGGAGGCATAGATGAAAGCAGACACAAAAATGCTTGACCGTATTTTGGATGAGCATAATTGCGACAAGCTTAAGATGATTGCAATAATGCAGGACATTCAGAGGGAGATCCGCTATCTTCCCGAGGATGCTCTGACATATGTTGCGGGCAGGCTTGGCGTGAGCAAATCCGACATCTACGGCGTTGCAACATTCTACGAGAACTTCTCTCTTGAGCCCAAAGGCAAGTACATAATCAAATGCTGCAACGGAACTGCATGTCATGTTCGCAAATCTGACGAGGTACAGGAAGTCCTTTACCGCGAAACGGGTACGAGCGCCGAGAACAAAACCAGCGACGATATGCTTTTTACCGTTGAGCGCGTTTCGTGTCTCGGAGCCTGCGGGCTTGCTCCCGTTTGCACCGTTAATGACGTTGTCCATCCCGCTATGACCCCCAAGAAAGCACGCGAGCTTATCGCTTCTCTGAAGGAGGCTGAAAAGACATGAAGATAACTTCCAGAGCGGAGCTTGCACGCTGCAGGCAGCTGTATAAGAAATCTCTCGCCTCACAGTACAAACAGGTAGTTATATGCGGCGGCTCAGGCTGTGTTGCCGGCGGCTCACGCAATGTCTACGCAAAGATGCAGGAGCTCATGGAGGCGAAGGGGCTCAAGGTCGACGTCAGGCTGGAGCATGAACCGCACGGCGATGCGGTCGGCTTAAAGCACAGCGGATGCCATGGCTTCTGCGAGATGGGGCCGCTTATGCGTATCGAGCCGATGGGCCTTCTTTACATAAAAGTTCAGGTCGAGGACTGTGAGGAAATAATAGAAAAGACCATCCTCAATGATGAAGTCATTGACCGTCTTGTTTATCATCAGGATAAAAAAGCATACTCCCGTCAGGAGGATATCCCCTTCTATCGCCAGCAGACCCGTGTTGCTCTCGAGCACTGCGGACATATAAACGCAGAGAGCGTCGAGGAATACATAGCTGTCGGCGGTTATTCCGCCCTTGAAAAGGCGCTTTTTGATATGCAGCCTGAGGATATCATTAAGGAAATATCCGACTCCGTACTCCGCGGCAGAGGCGGCGGCGGCTTCCCCGCCGGCAAAAAGTGGGCGCAGGTCGCCGCACACAAGGACGCCCCTCAGAAGTATATAGTCTGCAACGGCGACGAGGGCGACCCCGGCGCATTCATGGACCGTTCTGTCATGGAGGGCGATCCTCACAGGATGATAGAGGGCATGATAATCGCGGGCATAGCCTGCGGCGCAACTGAGGGCTATATCTATGTCCGAGCCGAATATCCTCTCGCGGTCGAAAGGCTGAAGCTCGCCATCAAGGACGATGAGGAACACGGCATACTCGGCGATAACATTTTAGGTTCCGGCAAGAGCTTCCATCTGCATATCAGCAAGGGCGCCGGAGCGTTCGTCTGCGGAGAGGGCTCCGCGCTCACGGCCTCTATCGAGAGCCACCGCGGCATGCCGAGGACAAAGCCGCCCCGCACCGTCGACGCCGGTCTCCTGGCCTCCCCCACAGTTCTTAACAATGTCGAGACCTTTGCAAATGTTCCGCCCATCATAAGCCGCGGCGCCGAATGGTACCGCTCGATAGGCACGGAAGGCAACTACGGTACCAAGGCTTTCGCCCTGACGGGCAATATCAAGCACACCGGTCTTATAGAGGTGCCTCTCGGCACGACGCTGCGTCAGATAATCTTTGATATCGGCGGCGGTACCAAAACCGGAAAGTTCAAAGCCGTACAGATAGGTGGCCCGTCGGGCGGCTGCCTCACTGAGGAGCATCTCGATCTTCCTCTCGATTTTGACTCTCTCAAGGAAGTCGGTGCGATAATTGGCTCCGGCGGACTTGTCGTCATGGGCGACGACACCTGCATGGTCGAGATCGCGCGCTTCTTCATGAACTTCACTAAAAATGAATCCTGCGGCAAGTGTACGACCTGCCGTGAAGGTATACCCGAGATGCTGCGCATACTTGAGGGTATAACCAAGGGTCAGGGTGAGCTGAAGGATCTTGACAGACTTGAGAAAATTGCAAAGACCGTTCATACCTGCTCGCTGTGCGGCCTCGGCAAGACTGCGACTAACCCCGTTTTGAGCACTCTGAAGTATTTCCGCGACGAATATGTAGCTCACATCGTGGATGAAGTCTGCCCTGCGGGCCAGTGTACCGGTCTCACCCACTACTGGATCGATCCTGACGTCTGCATCGGCTGCGGCAAGTGCAAGATGAACTGCCCGGGCGATGCGATAACCGGCGCCGTTCGCGTCCCGCATGTAGTAGACAAGAAGAAGTGCCTGCACTGCGGTCTGTGTATGCAGCTGTGTCCGGTGCGCGCCATCAAGGAGGTTTGAGCCGATGAAACGTATGATAATAGACGGTATAAGCTGCGAATTTGAAAATGAGCGCAATGTGCTCGAGGTGGCACGCAAAAACGGCATTGACATTCCCAATCTCTGCTACTGCGAGAATCTATCGATATACGGCGGCTGCCGTATGTGCATAGTCGAGGATGAACGTGGCAAGATCGACACCGCCTGCACCATGATACCGAGGGAAGGCCTATCGATAAAAACCTTCACCGAGGCTCTTACCGAGCACCGCCGCATGATACTCGAAATGCTGCTGTCGCGCCACAGAGCCGAATGCACCACCTGCAACAAGTCCGGCAAGTGCAGCCTGCAGGAATACGCGCGCCGCTACGGAGTTGACGCCGTGGACTTTCCTCTGCATTACAGCCAGGAGCCTGTTGACGACACCTCCCCCAGCATCGTGCGCGATCCTTCCAAGTGCATTCTCTGCGGTAAATGCGTGCGTATGTGCACCGAGGTCCAGAATATCCATGTCATCGATTTCGCCGAGCGCGGCAGCGAGGCGTATATATCCTGCGGCTTCGGCGACAAGCTTGCCGACACACAGTGCGTCGGCTGCGGACAATGCGCCGCCGTGTGCCCAACGGCCGCTATCACGATAAAGAACGAAATTCCCGCAATGCGCAAGGCGCTGTTTGACAAGACAAAGAAGGTGGCCGTACAGGTCGCCCCCGCCGTCAGAGTCGGGATCGGGGAGGAGTTCGGTATCCCCGCCACGGAGCCTGTCATGGGTAAGATCGTTACGGCGCTCAAGCGTCTCGGCGCGGACTATGTCTTCGACACTTCGCTCACCGCGGACCTCACCATCATGGAGGAATCGGCGGAATTCCTGCACAAGCTTGAGTCGGGCGCCAAGCTGCCGATGTTCACCTCCTGCTGCCCGGGCTGGATAAAGCACGTTGAAAATAAGCATCCGAATCTCATGTCGCAGGTATCGACGTGCGGTTCGCCCATGGAAATGTTCGGCGCCATTATCCGCAGGTACTTCAGAGGCGAACATATATTCTCCGTTGCAATAATGCCCTGCACCGCAAAGAAGGCTGAGGCGCAGCGCCCCGAGCTTGAAAAGGACTGCGAGCGGCTCATTGATCTTGTGCTCACGACTCAGGAGCTTGTGAGCATGATAAAAGAGGCCGGCATTGATTTCAAAAGTCTGCCCGAAACCGAGCCGGACGCTCCGTTCGCTCCGTACACGGGAGCCGGTGTTATCTTCGGCGTTACCGGCGGCGTAACGGAAGCGGTCATCCGCCATGTTCTCGGCGCATGCACCGAGGAGGAGATCGCATCGGTCGCCGAGTGCGGCGTACGCGGACTTGAAGGAATAAAGGCATTTGAGGTCACGGCTGGCGATACCACGCTCCGCATTGCGGTCGCAAACGGCCTCGGCAATGCCGATAAGCTCATCGAAAAGGTCGAGAGCGGTGAGGAGTTCTTCCACTTCATCGAGGTCATGGCCTGCCCGAACGGCTGCATCGGCGGCGGCGGACAGCCGCCCGCCTGCAACGCGCAGAAAGCAAAGCGCAATGAAGGCATATTCAATGCCGACAGGCAGTGCGAGCTCAAGTCATCGGAACAGAACCCCGCGCTAAAGAGCATCGCAGAACTCCTCTGCGGCAGAGAGCATGAGCTTCTGCACATACACTATCCCCTTCACGGCAAGCATTGATAATAATTTTTAGAAGCAAAAATCGGCACCCAAGAGGGTGCCGATTTTTTCGGTCAAAGTTTTATTTTAATACAGCTTTTCTGCAACGGCGCACAGAAATTCGGTATAGCTGACACTCCTGACATCGCTCTGTCCCTTACACAGAAGGGCCAGGTCTCCGGTCATCACACCGCTCTCCAAGACGTCAATGGTGGCTTTCTCCAATCGCTCGCTGAAGGCTACAAGGTCCTCACTGCCGTCCAGCTCTCCCCGCTTGCGCAGGGCTCCGCTCCAGGCAAAAATGGTCGCCACCGGGTTGGAGGAGGGTGTCTCCCCCTTCAGATACCGGTAGTAGTGGCGTGTGATCGTGCCGTGAGCCGCCTCAAACTCGTAGTTTCCGTCCGGAGAGACCAGAACACTTGTCATCATGGCCAGAGAACCGAAGGCGGTGGAAAGCATATCGCTCATCACATCACCGTCATAGTTTTTACAGGCCCAGACGAAGCCGCCCTCACTGCGAAAGACACGGGCCACCGCATCATCGATAAGAGTATAGAAGTAGGTTATGCCCTTTGCCTCGAACTGTGACTTATAGTCACTCTCGTAAATCTCAGCGAAGATATCTTTAAAAGTCTGGTCGTACTGCTTGGAAATGGTGTCCTTAGCCGAGAACCACAGATCCTGTCCCACGGACAGTGCATACTTAAAGCAGGCGTGGGCAAAGGAGCGGATGGATTTGTCAGTGTTGTGCATACCCTGCACAACGCCGGCTCCCCTAAAGGAGAACACCTCCTGCCGGAAGGTCTCCTTTCCGCTTGCGTCAGTGAACACAAGCTCCGCTTTACCGGCGCCGGGAACACGGTACTCCACATTCTTGTACACATCACCGTAGGCGTGCCGGGCAATGGTGATGGGCTTTTTCCACGTCCTTACCACCGGTTTGATACGGTTGAGCAGAATAGGCGTACGGAACACGGTGCCGTCCAGAATTGAGCGGATTGTACCATTTGGACTCTTCCACATACGGTGCAGATTATACTCCTCCACCCGCTGGGCATTTGGGGTAATTGTGGCGCATTTAACACCTACCCGCCACTCTTTGATCGCGTTGGCAGCGTCAACAGTCACCTGGTCGCCGGTCTTATCCCGGTTGGGCAAGCCCAGATCATAGTATACCGTTTTAAGTTCCACAAATGGATGGATCAGCGTATCCTTGACGGCATGCCAGAGGATACGGGTCATTTCGTCGCCGTCCATCTCTACGATGGGGTTTATCATCTTGATCTTTTCCATGTCTTACTCCTTATGGGCGGCGTAGTAGTTCATCAGGCAGCCGTCCGCAATGATCTGCTTTTCCTCATCGGTGAGGGCAGCAATATGCAGCATCACATCGTGGACGCCGTCAGCAGTCACCACTTTTGCGGGAATATCTGATGCGCCGGAGAGCACCGCCTGCCGTACACCGGGGACATATACAAAGTCTCCGGCGGCATAGGGAAACTCCACGCCGGCGTCCAGCGTAAACGGCACCATACCCCAGTTGATGCAGTTACTGCGATAGCGCTTGGTGGCGTATTCATAGCAAATATTTGCACATCCGCCCAGAATACGTTGGCACGAGGCGGCCTGCTCACGGGCAGAGCCGTCGCCGGGCTTGTGGGCAAAGATAGTGGAGCCGATCTGCACATTCTCACCGGATATGCCCAGCTTTTCCCACACGTCGTGAAGGTCGGCGGTGGTGAGGCTGCGGGTCACGGCAGTTCGCTTCACATACTCCGGCTCACGTCGGGACAGAGTGAATGTGGCCAGCTTACGCGGATTGGAGCGATAGGAGGAGGCATCGCCTGAAGGGATCAGCTCATCGGTTGTTGTGACCTCATCATGGATGATTGCGTCCAGGCGCAGAAGCAGATCGTCTCCGAGGGCGGGGATGGACGGCCACTCGGTGATATTGGGGCCGAAACGAAGCTCTGCCGTCTTATCCGCCTTGCCGAAGCCGAAGTAAACCCGCTTACCGTACACGCTGCCGTCAAAGCCGTAGGCCGTGGCAGCAGGAGCGGTATAGTCCACATCGGTGGCAGCAGTCAATACACCGTGATTTCGGGCGGTGGCGGCGATGGAGCGAGCGTCCATAAGCATGACGCCGGCCACCTGACCGTCAGCAGGTTTTGAGCCCTCCCTGTTGGGGAAGTTTCGGGTAGTGTGCCGGGCGGACAGGCTGCCGCAGGAAGGCACATCGCCCGCACCGAAGCAGGGGCCGCAGAAGCAAGGCTTAAAGAGAGCGCCGCTTTCCAGCAGCGTCTGCTGAACGCCGTTTTTGATAAGCTCCAGATTAACGGGCACACTTGGGGGATACACGGACAGGGAGAAATAACCGTTACCAACATCATGTCCCTTCAATATCTCGGCGGCCTCGGCGATGTTGTCGTACATACCGCCGGCACAGCCTGCGATGATGCCCTGATCGATCATCACCTTCCCGTTTACCACCTTGCTGCACAGGTCAAGCTTCAGATCGCCGAAGCTGGCCCGTTTCTCCGCCTCTCTGAGGATATCTCCTGCGTTTTTCTGCAGCTCATGGATCGTATATGCCTCAGACGGGTGGAAGGGCAGTGCCGCCATAGGCTCTACCTTGTCAAGGTCTATGGCAACCATGGCGTCGTAATAGGCGCCTTCAGCGGGCTGCAGCTTCCGGTAATCACCGGCGCGGCCACGTATGGCCAGATATTCCTCCACCTTTTCATCGGTTTCCCATACAGAGGAGAGGCAGGCAGTCTCGGTGGTCATCACATCAATACCAATGCGATAGTCTACGGACAGGTTGGCAACACCGGGACCGGCGAACTCCAGTACCTTGTTCTTCACAAAATTGTTTTTATAGGTGGCTCCGCACAGGGCAATCGCCACATCATGAGGGCCGACTCCCTGACGTGGGCTGCCGGTTAGGTACACGAGCACCACCTGCGGGCGGGTCAGATCATAGGTACGGCCTAATAGCTGCTTTACAAGCTCCGGCCCACCCTCGCCGATACCCATGGTGCCTATGGCTCCGTAACGGGTATGGCTGTCGCTGCCCAGGATCATCCTTCCGCAGCCTGCCATCATCTCACGGGCGTACTGGTGGATCACCGCCTGGTTGGCAGGGACATAGATGCCGCCGTATTTTTTCGCGGCGCTGAGACCGAACACATGGTCATCCTCGTTTATAGTACCGCCCACAGCGCACAAGCTGTTGTGGCAGTTGGTCATCACATAGGGCAGCGGAAATTTCTCCAGTCCCGATGCCTTTGCAGTTTGGATGATACCCACATAAGTGATGTCGTGGGAGATCAAACTGTCGAATTTAAGTCTCAGGGCGCCGCTGTCGCCTGATGTGTTATGGGCAAGCATTATGCCTGCGGCCATAGTTAGCAAGGTTCCGCTTTCCCGGCAGCTTTCCGTCTTCGCCTCTACCGGTTTTCCGTTATGCCAGAAAACGCCGCCCTCATGCAATCTAATCATATCGCCATTTCCTCTCTTACGCCGTTTTGTCCAATACATAGGTTGAAGTATAGCACAGGCTTTTGGCATACGCAATAGTTATTTGAATATTTTTCATTGCTTTCTTGCAATAGATGCCTAATTATCGCTTTTAATTGGGGTTTGATATTAATTTTTTGCAAGTTTAGCAAAAAACTCTTGCATTTTGTGAGCTATAGACCTATAATGGCCTCACCAACAAAAAAGGAGATCCCCATCATGTCTAATGATCCCGCATTGCTGACACAGTATACACAGCTTTTGTGCAACGATATCAACAGCGCCTATACCATCGATAAGGAGGCTTACCGCAAGCTGTCTGTCAAGCGCGGCCTGCGCAATGAGGACGGTACCGGCGTACTAATCGGTGTCACGCAGATCGGTTCCGTTCAGGGCTACTATTTGGACGACGGGGAAAAGACTCCCATACCCGGGCATCTCTATTATAGGGGCATAGATGTAAACGATATTACCGACACTCACCAGAAAAACGGTACCTTTGGCTTTGAAGAGGTGGCCTATCTGCTGCTGATGGGCAAACTGCCCACTGCTGAACAGAAGGCATGCTTCGACATGATCCTCGCCGAAGCCCGGCCTCTGCCCGACGGTTTTTTTGAGGATATGATCCTCAAGGTCTCCGGCAGCAATGTTATGAACGTACTGCCCCGCTGCGTACTTGCCCTGTACAACTATGACGATGCACCGGAGGATAATTCCATTGAGCATCTGGTGCTGCAGGCCATTCAGCTTATCGCCAGATTCCCCGGTATCGTCGCTACCGCCTATGCCGCCAAGCGGCACCATTACGACCACAAATCACTGTACGTCCATAATCCCAGGCCGGAGCTTTCAGTGTCGGAGAATTTTCTTCGGATGCTGCGGCCGAATAAGGCATACACGCCGGAGGAGGCACAGCTTCTTGACCTGATGCTGATCCTCCACGCCGAACACGGCGGCGGCAACAACTCCACCTTTACCTGCCGCTCTCTCAGCTCCACCGGTACGGATACCTACAGTGCCATCGCAGGCGCTGTGTGCTCCCTGAAGGGGCCGCTTCACGGCGGCGCCAACGGTAAGGCGCTGGCAATGATCGATGACATCCGTGAGCATGTGTCCGATCTGAAGGACGATGAAGAAATCGTCCGTCATTTGCGTCTTATTCTGGACGGAGAGGCCTTTGATCGCTCCGGTAAGCTATATGGCTTGGGGCACGCGGTGTATACCCTGTCCGACCCGCGTGCCGTACTTATAAAAAAATATGCCCGTACTTTAGCGGAAAAGTGGGGCCGTATGGAGGATTTCCGGCTTATCGAAAGTGTGGAGCGGCTGGGTTCTGCGGAGATCGCCCACCGCAAACATACCACTACCCCCATTTGTGCCAATGTTGACCTGTATTCCGGCCTTGTATATGACATGTTAGGCATTCCCCGCGAGCTGTTTACCCCTCTTTTCGCCACAGCCCGTATTGCCGGCTGGTGCGCGCATAGAATAGAAGAGGCCGCCACCTGCCACCGCATTATGCGTCCGGCCTATCATGCCACCGCAAAAAAAGTGGCATATGTGCCAATCGATGAGCGCTGATTGTTTCCTTTCTGTAGATAAAAGCCGTCCTTCCGGACGGCTTTTATAATTATAGTTGTAAACTCTGTAAAAAGTAAGAGAAACCCGCAGGCATTTATAAAAAATCCCGCAACCACAATGGTTGCGGGACTGTCTAATTTGCCCCAAACGGTGCGCAGAAGTAGGGTATTTGCCCAAAAACGCACCAGTGGGCCGCCTGCCGGTTGCTCATCTCCGGTTATTCTTTCGAAGTCACCGCACCATGTACACTCCCAACCGGGACCGTAGTTTCTTGCCTCCGCTCCGCAGGTCGGGCAGCGCAGGACAGTTTATTTCCTCGGATTGCGCAGCTGCGCTCCTCTCATATAGGATTTAACTGCTTCTATCTTTTCTTCTGGTGTTAGCTTCCTCTTAATCATATAAATGCTCCCCATAGTGTAGTCTCGAAATTAATGTTATTTCGAGTGTCTACTCTATGGGGAGCATATCACGCTTTGGGTAGCCCCATTATTCTTACCAAACGTAGTGGCAATCCACGCAGACATGCTTGTCCGTGGCCGGACAGTACCAGACGGTCTCCGCCATGCCGCAAAGCGGGCAAACCAAGCTTGCACGGACAATCTCAGCCTTGTCATCGCCGCCGCTGAGTTCTGCAACGGCCTCTTCCATCAGGCCAAGCGCGCGAATTTCTGCAATTGTCATATTCGTTTCCTCCTCCGTATAGCTAAAAGAATTTGGCAATGCTATTATAGCACAGCTTTTCCAGAATGAAAAGCGGGATTTTCGCTTTTCCTGCAGAGGCATCTGTTTTGTTGTGAAAGCCAGCAAACTTGTTCTCGGCATTATGTGCAGAATGGGCGCAATATCCGCTTTTGCTGATGGCACAGAGGGTGGCTTTGAATACCTTGTAGCAGGTGCGCTGCTGCTTGCTATGTGGTATCTGCCCAGCAGAAAAGCAAGCAAGAGTGCCGTTGAAGTCGTGAGCAACGAAACCGCCGCACCTATGCAGTATGTCATTGTAGTGCCGTGTGCAGCTCCCAGCCTTGCAAACGCAACCCCTCAAGGTTATATCAGCTCAGAAACAATTTAATTTGGATGATAAAAGAAAGGAATTTGAAAAATGAATAAGTCAACCACAATTCGCACCGAGCTTTTTGAAGGGGACATTTAGTTTGGCATAAATGCCACATTTAGGGTTTTTTTAGTGCGAAAGAGCGACTAAAAGTAGCGTAAGCAGGGGTAAGAAAAACTAAAAGTATTATAAGGTTGTTATTTCACAGCCAAAATAGATTAAGTTGGCCTTTTTATCCATATTCCAAGGATATGTTGTAAAATTAAGCAAATGGCTTGTAGGCGGTGAAACGATATTTTTCTTAAATTTCCTAGCCTTTTTCCAAAACTCATCTATGGTAAATTGGGCAGGCAGTTTCTCGATGATCGCTTGTAGCTCGACAACCTCGCTTTCCGTGAGGTTTATCCAACAATTTGTGATCACTGGTCGTAGTTTGATTTCTGCATTTTCAAATTTATATTTAAAGTCAGGGTTTTCTGTGAAGTAAGCTTGTATTCCTGTTAATACATCCTGAGAAAGCGGCTTTAACCACGAAGCATCAACATAAGAAAAATCAATTCGGGGTTTCATCTTTGGTGTAAACGCCTTCTTCAGAATGACCCACTGACCAATAACATCGCCTTTTTTCCATTTTACGGTGCCGCAAGAATAGTCTTCATCTGCTATCTTGGGTTTAATATCAATCAATTGCCAATATCCTGCTTCACAGGATGTAACGAAATCTCCAATTTTTATCGCCATCAAAATCACCTCTTTATACTGATTATATAACAAAACAACATACTTTTCGATGATATATCGCTGCCGCGATATGATATACGGCTTTGCCGCATGATATATTTGCTCTGCAAATATGATATAATATCCGTTCCTTCATATGCCGCAGGCATATATCATCGCTCGAAGAGCGATATCATATCGAAGATATATCACCCGTTCCGACAGGAACGGATATCATTGTAAAAAACCTCTTTTGTCAAGTAGACAAAAGAGGTTTTTTACATGGTGCCGGTGGTGGGACTCGAACCCACACGATGTTGCCACCAACGGATTTTGAG
>CALZAG010000017.1 GCA_945613045.1 uncultured Clostridia bacterium
ACGGCATAGTTGCCCCCTATATGCGCGGAATCATGCTGATGGCCTTTATGGGACAGCGCTTCATGCACTTTTCGCAGCCAATGCAGACCGAGGGATCGGCGAGAAACGCGTGCGTGCGTATATCGCCGTGAAACTGCGGCTTGCTTATCTCCAGTGCATACATGGGGCAGACGTCCACACACAGCGAACAGCCCGTGCATTTATCCTCATCCACGGAGGGCATATTCCAATCCTCCCATGAGCAGAAGGTGGTCAGCCTGCCGTCGTCGTCGTAAACCGCTTCGTTTTCGCAGAAATCGGCGCACAGCCCGCAGGATACGCAGATCTCGGGGTCAATAGAGTGCGTCTTATACTGCTCGCCGCTGATGGCCTGAGTGGGACAAGCGGCCGAACAGGCGTCGCAGCCGGTGCATTTTTCCTTGTTTATACTGTATGCCATAATCAGCCTCCTGCAACAGCGGGAACGAGGAAGAGAGTATCTCCGTCCTGAAGCTGAGCTTTCATACCGACCTGTTTGCCGTTTAATGAAACGATGCAGCCTTTAAGATCTTTCATCGTGAGCGCGGTCTGCGGATCGCGCCTTTTTACCTCATCCATTATGATGGGGAAGATATCCTTGACGGAGCTTACGTCAAGGCTCATCTCTTTGATCCCGCTGTCAAGGCGGAAGGTTCCGAACAGTTTTACAGTGACCATGACTCCTCCTCAAATAATCTTCATTTTTCTGAGCTTTTCCTCGGTGGGCAGCCCGTTTTTGTCCCATCCTCTTGCTTCGTAGTAGACCTTTTTCATAACCTCAAGGGGCACCTTGGTGCTGGGATCCTTGGGATCCTGCGGGACGTTGGTCAGGCGCTTGGGCAGAGTGTCCATGGCGGCGCTGACGCCGAATTTGGCGTTGACGGCGCGCTCGACGTTATAGCTCCTCTCGCCGGCGCGTATAAACCTGGCCAGATTGCACTTCATACCTGTCGCGTATTCTATCGCCTTGGTGTGCGGCAAAAGAAACAGATGGAAGGATGCTATCCCGGGGAACTTATTCAGAATGCGCACAACGGGCCCGAGGAATGGGATGACCTTGTTGACGGTCTTCGTGACAACGCTGTTGGGCTTGGAAATAAGAAAGCTGGGGAATACGGCGTATGATGTGAACAGGCACTGTCCGGTCATGGAAACGGACTCCATAAGATCCTGCATTAACATACATAAATCGGCCTTAGCGTGTGGAGTCTGAGGGTCGGCGTTAAGTCCGAGGTTTTCGACAATGACCAGATATCCGCCGTTAAGGTGGCAGCCGCCGCGGTTGGATACCGCGTAGCCGAGACCCTGACCCACGGAGCGGCGGGGCTCGTAGGCTGCGAGCTCCAGACCCTTTGACTGGATGGCAAAGTCCTTGCCGCCGTATTTTTCACTGAGCCAGCGGCTGCCCTCGGCAAGCTCGTTGCCTATGCCGCGCCGGTATGCGATATTCTCAAAGGTCTTTGAAATGTTGGCGGTCTTGCCGAAGGACAGGCCGTTTTTCCACAGCCCCTGCTCGTTTGCCTCCATGGCCCAGGCAAGCGTGCTGGCTGCGGAAATAGTGTCCATGCCGAGCTCGTCAAGCTCATAGTTCCACTTGAGTATGAGCTCAAGATTATCGTTCATTATGCCGCCGCCGAGCAGACCGAGGGTCTCGAGCTCGGGGCCTTTGACCTCTTGCCCTTCAACATTGACTGTGCGGGCACACTTGATGGGGCAGGACATACAGCCCTTGTTGACGATGTTGTAATCCTCCGCAAGGACCTCGCCGCTGACCTTGTCAAAGTGCTCATACTGACCGTAGGCGTAATTTCTCGTGGAGAGTATGCCGCGCATCTGCATGGGGCTGACAAGTCCGGCGGTGCCCATTTTGGGGAGCTGGTTGCCGGTGAGCGGATGCTTGCGCAGAGTCTCCGTCCATTTCTGATAGAGCTTCGTCGTTTTTTCGGGATCAAATACCGGCACCTCGTGATTTCCGGTAGCGACCATGGCTTTGAGATTTTTCGAGCCGAACACAGCCCCGACGCCGGCGCGTCCCGCGGCTCGCTCGCCGCTTATGACGGCGGCGTATTTGACCATGTTTTCACCCGCGGGGCCGATCGAGAGCATGCCGCATTTGACCCTGCACTTGCGGGCCTCGTTCATCCTGCGCTGGAGCTCCTCCTGCGACTGCGAAACCTTCATGCCCCATAGGTCTCCGGCTTCGTGGAAAAAGAACTTGTCGTTTTTAATCTCAATCCATGTGGGGACTGGGCATTTGCCGCGGATGACCAATGCGTCTATGCCGGCTTTTTTGAGATAGTACCCGAAATTTCCGCCGCAGTTGGAGGATGTGGTTATCCCTGTCAGCGGGGAGAGGGTGGAAATGTTGAAGCGGTTCGAGCAGGGCGCTCCCGTGCCGGTGAGCGGGCCTGTTGAAACGATGATGAGATTATCCTCCGAAAAGGCAGTCTCCTTGCCGGTGAAATTATCGAACATGATCTTTGAGGCCATGGCCTTAGCGCCTATGTAAAGCTCACGGTCTTCGTCCGACCATGGGTATTCGCTGATGAGCGACTTGCTCAGGTCGACCATTAAGACCTTCCCCATATAGCCCGAGTATTTAGTCATTCATAACCCCTCTTTTCCAGTAAAAGTTTCCTGATACTATAATAATATAGTTCTTTTACGAGTAAAAGCAAAAAAATGCACAATCAATAAAAACAGAAGCAAATTGTCAGTACTTACAAAAAACATATGCCATATTTGTATATATTACAGGTTTGACCGCTGCTTAATTTGCTATTATACTGGATGTATACGGAAAATCCAACCAAAATCTTTAAAAGGAGCATAAAAAGCAATGAAAAAGTATGTTTCCCTGCTGCTTGCGGTGCTGATGATTTGTTCATTATGCGCATGCGGTACAAACGGTGACCCTGCCCCAAGCAAAGAACCTGAAAGCAATGTGAAAATAGAGATACTTCTCGAGCAGGACGACAGCATGATAAATACATACAGCCTGCTGGCGGTGGATCCCTCTGCACCGTTTGTTGACGCCGACGGCAACTCCGTGAGCGACGTCAAGATAAACACCGTGGGCGCCGACGCGCTCATCAACTGGCTGCTGTCGAAGGACACCATGGAGCTTGCAGCGAACTTCGGCTATGCCGATTACGGCGAATACCTGTTCTATGCTCTGGACGGTGCTCCCGTGTCCGAGGCGGCAATACCCGAGGCTGAGGATGATACCAGGACCATTCGCCTTTCAACCACCACCTCCGTCAACGACTCGGGACTTCTCGGCTACCTGCTGCCCATGTTCGAGGACAAATACGGATATGAGGTCGAGGTGTTCTCCGCAGGCACCGGCAAGGCTATTGCCAACGCCAAGATGGGTAACGCAGACCTTATCCTTGTACACTCCAAAGCTCAGGAGGAGGCTTTCATAGCTGACGGCTTTGCCCGTGTCATCGACGGCATGGAGGCCGAGCGCCTGTCATTCCTGTACAACTATTTCGTGCTGGTAGGGCCTTCTGACGATCCCGCCGGTGTAAAGGATGCCGGCGACGTAAAGGCCGCGTTCAAGGCGATAGCCGACGGCAAGTACAAATTCGTATCCCGCGGCGACGGCTCCGGCACCCACACCAAGGAGCTCTCCCTCTGGCCCGAGGAGCTTGGCATCACCGCAGAGCAGGAAAGCTTTGCAGATTACACTGACTGGTATGTTTCCTCCAATGCCGGCATGGGCGTGTGCCTGACCATGGCAAACGAGCAGGGCGCGTACATCCTCTCGGATAAGGCCACCTTCCTGACCTTCCGCGCAAACGACGGCGTTATCGAAGGATAAACCCCTATGGAAACTGCTCTTCACAAAGCGATCGAGCTTATATTTTCCGGCAGTGCGCTTCTGGAGGATATAGTTTGGGTCACTGTGCGAATGAGCCTTGCAAGTTCACTTACGGCACTCCTTATCGGAGTGCCGTTTGGTGTGCTTTTCGGCAGCGGCTCCTTCCCGGGAAAGCGAATACTTGTAGTCATAAACCGCACGCTCATGGGACTGCCGCCCGTGGTATGCGGGCTTTTGTGCTATCTTATGTTCTGCGGAGTGGGGCCTCTGCGCCATCTTGAACTGCTGTATACGGTAACGGGCATGGTGATTGCCCAGATAATCCTGATAACCCCAATCGTCATCGGCATGATGGAGCCCTTCGTGTCGGGCATATATCCGGATATACGCGAAACGGCGCGGGGCATGGGCATAAGCCGGATAAAAACGCTGGGCCTGCTCATAAATGAGAGCCGGTATCAGATATTCTCCACCTATCTCATGGCTCTGTCGAGGGCTCTGGCAGAGGTCGGAGCGGTCTCCATGGTCGGCGGAGCCATAGCCTACAAGACAAACGTCATGACTACCGCCATCATGAACTTCACCAACATGGGCAATTTCACCACGGCCCTCGCGCTGGGTATCATCCTGCTCGCCGGTTCTCTTGTCATAAACGCTGCGGTATCTCTGATGCAGGGGAGGGCGGAGACATGGTGCTGAGAAACCTCAAAAAAAGCTACAACGGCAGGTGCGTCCTTGAGCTTGACGAACTGAGCCTTGAAAAAGGAAAGATATACGCGGTCATCGGTGCAAACGGCAGCGGCAAATCCACGCTTGCAAAGCTTGCGGCCGGCGTGCTCGGGCATGACGGCGGCAGGACGGAGAAACCGGATCTCAGCATCGGCTATATGCCCCAGAAAAGCTTTGCCTTCCGCATGAGTCTCAGAAAAAACATGCTGATAAACGGGGATGATGCGCAGCGTGCGCAGGAGCTTCTCGGCGCACTGAAGCTCGGGCATCTTTCGGAGGCCAAGGCCAAGCGCCTCTCTGGCGGCGAGACCGCGCGTATGGCGCTGGCAAGGCTGCTTATGCGCGATTATGAGCTGCTTGTGCTCGATGAGCCGAGCTCCGCTATGGATATAGAGTCCACGCTGCTGGCGGAAAGGCTTATCCGTGATTATCGGGACAGGACAGGCTGCGCCGTGCTTATCGTGACCCACTCCATAAATCAGGCCGAGCGCATAGCCGACGAGGTGCTTTTCCTGTCCGAAGGAAGGCTCATAGAGCGCGGCAGTCCGGAAAAGCTCATTAAGCATTCAGAGAATGAAATAACCCGTCGGTTCATAGAATTTTACAGCAAATAGAAAACAGTTCCGCACTTGTTTGGTGCGGAGCTGTTGTTAATATCTTACTTTTTAAAGCTGTCCTTGAGGGCGACGGCACGGTTAAATACAAGATGCCCTGGAGCGGAGTCCTTGCTGTCAACGCAGAAGTAGCCCATGCGCAGGAACTGGAAGTGCGCGGGAGCGACTGCATTCTCAAGCATCCTTTCCAGCTTGCAGCCGGTGAGTATTTCAAGCGAGTCGGGGTTCATGCAGCTTATGAAGTCCTTGTCGGCGGCGTCGGGGTCAGAGTCGGAGAACAGGTTGCTGTACTGCCGGACCTCGGCGTCAACGCAATTGTTTGCATCGACCCAGTGTATCGTCGCGCCTTTGACCTTGCGGCCGTCTGCGGGATCTCCGCCGCGGCTGTCGGGATCGTAGGTTGCCAGGACTTCGGTGACATTGCCGTTTTCGTCCTTAACGCAGCCGGTGCAGGTGATGAGGTACGCGCCCTTAAGACGGCACTCGGGGCCGTCGGGATACAGGCGCTTGTACTTGGGAACGGGCGTCTCGAGGAAATCCTCGCTCTCTATCCAGAGCTCGCGGGAGAAGCTTACCTTGCGCGTGCCGGCGTCGGGATCGTTGGGGTTGTTCTCGACCTCAAGCTCCTCACTCTGCCCCTCGGGGTAGTTGGTGACGGTGAGCTTTATAGGCTTTAGCACCGCCATCGCGCGCTGGGCGTGCTCGTTCAGATCCTCACGCAGGCAGTGCTCGAGGAAAGAGTATTCAACGGTGCTGGGCACCTTTGCAACACCGATTCGCTCGCAGAAATTGCGGATGGACGCAGAGGTGTAGCCTCGGCGGCGCAGACCGCAGAGGGTGGGCATACGGGGATCGTCCCAGCCGGAAACGCGGCCCTCCTCGACGAGCCTTCTTAGCTTGCGCTTGCTCAGAACGGTATAGTTGATGCCGAGGCGGGCAAACTCTATCTGGCGCGGCTTTGACGGCACCGAGACGTTATTTATAACCCAATCGTACAGCGGGCGGTGATCCTCGTACTCGAGCGAGCACAGCGAATGGGTTATGCCCTCAAGCGCGTCCTGAATGGGGTGCGCAAAATCGTACATGGGGAAGATGCACCACTTCGTGCCCTGACGGTGATGCTCGATATAGCGGATGCGGTAGAGGACGGGGTCGCGCATATTGAAGTTGCCGGAGGCAAGGTCTATCTTTGCGCGCAGAGTGTATTTTCCTTCGGGGAATTCGCCGTTTCTCATGCGGCGGAAGAGGTCAAGGCTCTCCTCGATGGGCCTGTCCCTGTAAGGACTTATCGCGGGCTTTGTAACGTCGCCGCGGTATTCCCTGAACTGCTCAGGCGTCAGCTCGCATACATAGGCAAGACCTTTTTCTATAAGCTCGACCGCGTATTCATAGGTCTGCTCAAAATAATCCGAGCCGTAGAAGAAGCGGTCGCCCCAGTCAAAGCCCAGCCAGTGGATATCCTCCTGTATGGCGTCGACGTACTCGGTGTCCTCCTTGGCGGGGTTTGTGTCATCCATGCGCAGGTTGCATAAGCCGCCGTACTTCTCAGCCGTGCCGAAATCAATGATCAGGGCCTTGCAGTGGCCGATATGCAGGTAGCCGTTGGGCTCGGGCGGAAAGCGGGTGTGCACCTTCATGCCCTCGCAGCGGCCGCCCTCGGCGAGATCCTCATCGATAAAGTTTTCAATAAAATTCTTGTTCAGTTCTTCCATGCTGCAACTCCTGTTATCCGGATACTTTTGAATAATTGAGATTATAAACGATAATTGTAGTAATTACAACAAAAAAGTAGTATAATAACTGCTAAAATAAGAAAAAAACGGCGAGGTGAAAGCAATGAGCGGAAAATTCGATATTCTCATAGTCGGCGGAGGCCCCGCGGGCATATCGGCGGCGCTTACCGCGCTCAACCGCGGTAAAAGCGTTGGAGTCATAGCAAACCCGCCGTCAAGCAGCAAGCTGTATCTTGCCGAGGAAGTCACGAACTATCCCGGAATATCCGGCAGCGGCAGCGAGATCATGGAGGCCATGCACCGCCAGCTCGTGGACAGCGCGGCAACGATAATAGAGGGCAGAGCCCTGAGCGTCATGCCTTTGGGCAGTACCGTGGGAGCCGCCGTCGGGAATGATTTTTTCGAGGCCTCGGCCGTGATAGTGGCCACGGGCATAAGCCGCAGGCCGATATGCGCCGGTGAGAGCAGCTTTCTCGGCCGCGGCGTCAGCTACTGCGCTACCTGCGACGGCATGCTGTACAGGGGAAAGACCGTAGCCGTGATAGGCGAGGGTGCAGAGGCCGAGAGCGATATACGATTCCTGCGCGATATCGGCTGCGAGGTTCTCACCTTCAGCGGCAAAGGAAAATTCGATATCCGCGGTGATACCAGGGCAGATACCCTTATCGTAAACGGAAAGGAGTATAAGACCGACTGCATCTTTATTTTAAAGGAAACGCTGTCGGCAGAAAGCCTTGTACCGGGAATAGAGACCGAGCGGGGAATAATAAAAACCACCCGCGCCGGAGAAACTAACATAAAGGGCGTTTTCGCCGCCGGAGACTGCACCGGCGCGCCTTACCAGCTTGCAAAGGCGGCAGGGGAGGGCAATGTTGCCGCTCTTACCGCGTGCGAATATATAAATTCATTGACAAAGGAGAAATGATCATGTCAGTTATGCATCTTACAAAGGATAATTTTGATTCCGTCACATCCTCAGGCCTTGTTATCGTTGATTTCTGGGCGGAGTGGTGCGGCCCCTGCCGTATGCAGGGCCCTATCCTCGATCAGCTCGAGGAGGAGATAGGCAGCAAGGTCAAGGTCTGCAAGCTCAATGTGGACGATCACCCTGACATCGCTCAGCGCTTCGGCGTGTTCAGCATCCCCACGCTGATCGCTTTCAGGGACGGCAAACAGATAAGCAAGGCCGTCGGCGTTCAGAGCAAGGAGCAGCTCATCGCCATGCTCGGCTGATAATGGCATAATTTCACTGTTATGCTTTAAAAATTTGTTGCATTTGGTGCTGCACCCGTATATAATACGGGTGCAATACTTTGTGTTCATTAATTAAGGAGGTTGCTATGTCTGATTATATATTGAGCTGCTGCTCGACCGCCGACCTGTCAAAAGAGCATTTTGACCGCCGCGGCATACATTATGTTTGCTTTCACTACATGCTCAACGACGTGTCGTATCCCGATGACCTTGGCCAGAGCATCGCGTTCGAGGATTTTTACAGGATGATGACCGAAGGAGCCGATACCAAGACCAGCCAGGTGAACGTCGCCGAGTTCATCGATTATTTCACTCCCTTCCTCAAGGAGGGAAAGGATATACTTCATGTGTCGCTCTCAAGCGGACTGTCCGGCTCCGTCAACTCTGCGCGGACTGCGGCTGCAATGCTGTCGGAGGAATATCCCGACAGGAAGATATACGTCGTCGATTCTCTCGGTGCCTCCTCGGGCTACGGCCTTATCATGGAGACTCTTGCCGATATGCGGGATGAGGGGAAAAGCCTTGACGAGCTGCATGATTGGATCGAGGCGAACAAGCTGCGTCTGCACCACTGGTTTTTCTCTACCGACCTTACCTTCTATGTAAAGGGAGGACGAATTTCCAAAGCCTCCGGATTCTTCGGAACGATGCTCAATATCTGCCCTCTGCTGAACATGGATAATCTGGGCAGGCTTATCCCCAGAGAGAAGATCCGTACTAAGAAGAAGGTCATCAAGACGATAGTGGACCGCATGGAGGAATGTGCCGACGACGGGCTCGATTATTCGGGCAAGTGCTTCATTTCCCAGTCCGCCTGCGTGGAGGACGCAAAGGCTGTCGCGGCGCTTGTGGAGGAACGCTTCCCCAAGTTAAACGGCAAGGTTGAGATAAACTACGTCGGAACGACAATCGGCAGCCACACCGGCCCCGGAACCGTGGCTCTGTTTTTCTGGGGTAAGGAGAGAGTCGATTAAGCTTGACTTTTCCGCATTTTGCGCATATAATCTCATATAATAATTAACCATAAAAGCGATGATGAGCAGGAGTAGGCCAAACGTGCTTTTCAGAGAGGGAACGGCAGGTGAAAGTTCCCAAAGCGCGCCGCCGAAGGTCGGCTTTGAGCAGCCGTGCTGAATTGAGTAGGCCGGACGGGAACTCCCGTTACAGAGTCACGAGTGTCACGCATATTGCGTGGAATTCAGGTGGTACCGCGTAATTTACTGCGCCCTGATGTTTTTCATCAGGGCGCTTTTTCGATTGTAAGGAGGAAAACAATGAGAGAATTACCGAAAGTTTATGACCCTGCTTCGGTGGAAAAGAAGGTCTACGATATGTGGCAGAAGGGCGGGTACTTCAAGGGCGTTATCGACCCCGAAAAGAAGCCTTTCTCGATAGTAATGCCGCCACCCAACGTAACGGGACAGCTTCACATGGGACACGCTCTCGATGCCACTCTGCAGGATATCCTCATCCGGTACAAGAGGATGCAGGGCTATGCCGCCCTGTGGCTTCCCGGCACCGATCATGCCGGTATAGCGACGCAGATAAAGGTCGAGGAGGAGCTTCGCAAGAACGAGGGGCTCACCCGCTACGACCTCGGCCGCGAAAAGTTTCTTGACCGCGTGTGGGACTGGAAGAACAAGTACGGCGACCGCATTGTTGAGCAGCAGAAGGTTCTGGGCGCCTCCTGCGACTGGGACAGGAGCTCCTTCACCATGGACGAGACCCGCGCAAAATCGGTGCGCGAGACCTTCTGCGAGCTGTATGAAAAGGGACTTATCTACAAGGGGAGCCGCATCATAAACTGGTGCCCCAAGTGCCGCACGGCCCTGTCCGACGCCGAGGTCGAGTACAAGGACATGCCCGGCTTTTTCTGGCATATCAGATACCCCATCGAGGACTCCGATGAGGAATTTATCATCGCCACCACCCGGCCTGAGACCATGCTGGGCGACTCCGGCGTCGCCGTCCACCCGGACGATGAGCGCTATGCTCACCTTGTCGGCAAAAACGCCATACTGCCTCTCGTCGGAAGGAAGCTTCCCATCGTGGCCGACGACTATGTTGAGCTCGGCTTTGGCACCGGCGCCGTTAAAATGACGCCCTGCCATGACCCCAACGACTATGAGGTCGGACTGCGCCACGGCCTTGAGCAGATCCTTGTTATCGATGAGGACGCGAAGATCATAAACGGCGGCAAGTACAACGGCATGGACCGCTATGAGGCGAGAAAGGCCATCGTTGCTGACCTTGAGGAGCAGGGCTATCTTGTGAAGGTCGAGCCGTATAATCATAACGTCGGCTGCTGCTACCGCTGCGGCACGGTCGTCGAGCCGCTCACCAGCCCTCAGTGGTTTGTAAAGATGAAGCCTCTTGCCGAGGCGGCTATCGAGGTCGTTAAGGACGGAAGGATAAAATTCGTTCCCGAGCGCTTCACCAAGACCTATATGAACTGGATGGAGAATGTCCACGACTGGTGCATCTCCCGCCAGCTCTGGTGGGGACACAGGATACCCGCGTGGTACTGCGACGACTGCGGCGAGATCACCGTGTCCCGCACCGACGCCTGCGAATGCGCGCACTGCGGCAGCAGGAACATCCGTCAGGAGGAGGATGTTCTCGACACTTGGTTCTCCTCGGCGCTGTGGCCGTTCAGCACAATGGGCTGGCCCGAAAAAACTCCGGAGCTTGACTACTGGTACCCCACCTCCGTCATGGTGACGGGCTACGACATCATCTTCTTCTGGGTCGCAAGAATGATATTCTCCGGAATGGAGCAGATGAAGGAGGAGCCCTTCCGCACGGTGTTCATCCACGGTCTGGTGCGCGACAGTCAGGGCAGGAAAATGTCCAAGAGCCTCGGCAACGGCATCGACCCGCTGGAGATGGCGGAAAAATACGGCGCCGACGCTCTGCGCTTTAACCTCATAACCGGCAACAGCCCCGGCAATGATATGCGCTTTTACGTTGAAAAGTGCGAGGCAATGCGCAACTTCTGCAACAAGATCTGGAACGCCTCACGCTTTGTCATGATGAATCTGACGGTCGGTGACTGCCGTCTGCCGGAGAAGCTCGAGACCGAGGATAAGTGGATACTTTCAAAGCTCAATCAGGTGATAAAGGAAGTCTGCGACAATATGGACAGCTTCGAGCTGGGCATCGCCGCCGGCAAGATCTACGACTTCATTTGGGACAGCTACTGCGATTGGTATATCGAGCTGACCAAGCCCCGCCTCAACGGAGAGGACGCGGCGGCAAAGGAGAGCGCACAGCGCGTTCTGCTGTACGTTTTGACGGAGATACTCAAGCTGCTGCATCCCTTCATGCCCTTCATTACCGAGGAGATATGGCAGGCTCTGCCCCATGAGGGCGAGGCGCTGATGATCGCCGAATACCCCAGGTTCAGGCAGGAGCTCTGCTTCCCGGAGGACGAAGTGAACTTTGAGATGGTCATGGAGGCGATAAAGGCCGTTCGCGCCCGCAGGGCCGAGATGAACGTGCCTCCCTCCAGAAAAAGCCATCTCATCATCGTTACCGGCAAGGCGAAAGCCTTCGCCGAGGGCGAGAAGTTCATATGCAAGCTCGCGTATGCGTCCGGGATCCATGTCACTGATAAGCTCCCCGAGAGCACCGAGGGCATGGTGTCCGTAATCACGGACAACGCGAGGATGTTCATGCCCATGGCGGAGCTCGTCGACCTTGAAAAGGAGAGGGCGCGCATGGAAAAGGAGCTTGCAAACGCCAAAAAGCAGCTTGACGGCCAGAACGCAAAGCTTGCAAACGAAAACTTCGTGTCCCGCGCACCGGAGCACGTTGTGAACCTCGAGCGCGAGAAAAAGGCAAAACTTGAGGCGCTTATAGAAAACCTTGAGGACAGTCTCAAAAAACTCGGATAAGTTCGACGGGATTTTATAAAATCCGCGAATATAAACAAGTAAACTGGTGTTATGTACCTGTTGTGCATAACACCAGTTTTTTATTGGAGTGATACGAATGAAAATATCAACAGAATATCTGGACGGGCGGCTGACCGTGTATCTTGCCGGTGAGCTTGACCACCACGGCGCGAGGAAGACGGTCGAGAGCATTTCCGAGGCAATAGACGCAAAGCTGCCGCGCGATTTGACTTTGGATATGTCGCATCTCGGCTTCATGGACTCCTCGGGAATAGCCGTCATAGTCAGGACGTACAGAAAGATCCGCGAGGCGGGCGGCAGGATGTATATTGAAAACCCGCAGCCCCAGCCTCTTAAGGTGCTGGACGCCTCGGGGATAGACAGGATGATACCGATAGCAGCAAAAAGGGAGGTAACGACATGAAAGTAACAAATTACATAAAGCTTGAGTTTCCGAGCTGCAGCTCCAACGAGAGCTTTGCGAGAGCGGCGGCCGCGGGCTTTGCCGCGCAGCTCGACCCGACGCTCGAGGAGCTGGGGGACATAAAGACCGCTGTCAGCGAGGCGGTGACCAACTGCATCGTCCATGCATATCCCGACAGCATCGGAAAGATCACCATGCGTCTGCGGATAATCGACGGAGAGAAGCTTGAGATAACGATAAAGGACCGCGGCCGCGGCATCGAGGATGTGCAGCAGGCCATGCTGCCGATGTACACCACCGGAGGCGAGGAGCGCAGCGGCATGGGCTTTACCATCATGGAGAGCTTCATGGACAAGCTCAAGGTCAAAAGCTCCGGCTCGAAGGGCACGAGCGTGACCATGCTGCGCACGATAAAACAGCGAAAGAGCCCGCTATGACCGAGAGCATGCTGGAGTGTCTCCGCCTTGCAAAGGCGGGGGATAAATCGGCGGCTGAGCGCCTCGTTGAGGAAAACTCCGGACTTATCTGGAGCGTTGCCCGCCGTTTCTTCGGCAGGGGCACCGAGCCGGACGACCTGTATCAGCTCGGCTGCATAGGCTTTCTGAAGGCCATCGAGGGCTTTGACATGAACTTCGGCACCCAGTTTTCAACATATGCCGTGCCGAAGATATCCGGCGAGATACGCAGGTTTCTCAGGGATGACGGAGCCATCAAGGTCAGCCGCGGAATAAAGGAGCAGGCGCAGCATATAAAAGCTGCGCGAAGCGCCCTTGAGCAGCGCCTCGGAAGGGAGCCGCAGATATCCGAGCTGTCTGCGGAAACGGGCTTCACGCCGGAGGAGATAGCCTTTGCCGAGACAGCCACGGGACCGGCAGAAAGCCTGCAGCGGGAGACAGGCGAGGACGGCTTCACCCTTGAGCACATACTTACGGATATCTACGGCGAGGAGCGGATGCTCGAGCACGTCTCCCTGCGCTACGCAATCGAGCAGCTTCCGGAAAAAGAGCGCAAGACCTTGTATCTGCGCTATTTCCACGGCATGACGCAGGAAGCGGCGTCGAGAGTGCTCGGCGTGTCGCAGGTACAGGTGTCGCGGCTCGAGCGGCGCGCAGTTGAAAGATTGAGAGAAGTGCTAACTGACACTTGAATGGCATTCTTATTCGTGTTAAAATAATTCGTCATGAATAAGGATTTTGGAAATAGATATCTCGAAGCGAGAAAAAAAGTCATCGAGTCGGACTTTTCCGCCCTCAATCCCATGCAGAGAAAGGCTGTCATGGCGACGGAAGGCCCCCTGCTTATTTTAGCGGGCGCGGGCAGCGGCAAGACCACCGTGCTTATAAACAGGATCGCAAACCTCCTTCGCTACGGCGCCGCGGGCGACAGTGTGGAAATACCCGAAGCAGCAGGCGAGGAGGATATTGAAATAATGCTCGCAGGCGGGGAGCAGGCGCGTAAGATCGCCGCGCTCGACCCCACTGCGCCGTGGCGCATACTCGCCATCACGTTTACTAACAAGGCGGCCGACGAGCTCAAGTCAAGGCTTGAGAATATGCTCGGCCCCGCCGGAAGCGAGGTCTGGGCCTCCACCTTCCATTCGGCCTGTGTGCGCATCCTCCGCCGTGACGCAGAACGCCTCGGCTTCCCGAAGAGCTTTACCATCTACGACACCTCCGACAGTATGAGCCTTATAAAGCGCATACTGAAGGACCTTGATCTTGACGATAAGCGCTATCCGCCGCGCATGCTGCTTTCCGAGATAAGCAGGGCTAAGGACGAAAGCCTGTCCGCAGAGGAGTATTCCGCCCGGGCGAGGGCCTCGGGAGACGCCCGCCGGATAAAAATAGCGGAGATCTATGCCGAATACTCCCGCCGCACCTTCTCCGCCGGCGCGATGGACTTTGACGACCTTATCTATTATACCGTTAAGCTCCTCAACGAGCACGACGACGTCTGCGAATACTGGCAGAAACGCTTCAAATATGTGCTCATCGACGAATATCAGGATACCAACAGGCTCCAGTACCTGCTTGCCTCAAAGCTCGCGGGCGGCTGGGGCAATATCTGCGTTGTGGGCGATGACGACCAGAGCATCTATAAATTCCGCGGCGCAACGATAGAGAACATACTGTCCTTTGAGGATGAATACAAAGACTGCCGCGTCATCCGCCTTGAGCAGAACTACCGCAGCACCGCGCGCATACTCGACGCGGCAAACGCCGTCATCCGCAACAATACCGGGCGCAAGGGCAAGGAGCTTTGGACAAACGGCGACAGGGGAGAGCCCATTGAGCTCTACGTTGCCGATAACGAGCATGACGAGGCCCGTCAGGTAGCGTCGCAGATCATGACCCGATACGGCCGGGGCGGCTCCTGGGGCGATAACGCAGTCCTGTACCGCATGAACGCCCAATCGCATCAGCTTGAGCAGGCGTTCAAGCGCAACGGCATACCCTACCGCGTATTCGGAGGCACGGGCTTCTTTGACCGCGCCGAGGTAAAGGATATGCTGGCGTATCTGTGCGTGATCGCATCTCCGGGCGACGATCTGCGTCTTGAGAGGATAATCAACAACCCGCCTCGCGGCATCGGCGCAAAGAGCATCGAGACCGCGTCCGCCATCGCGGCTGACAGTGGCTGCTCATTGTTCGAGGTGATAAGCAAGGCAGATCTCTACCCTGAGCTGAGCCGCGCTTCCGTGAAAATGCTGCTTTTTGCGAGTGTCATAAACGAGCTCAGGTCTCAGGCCGACGAGCTTGCCCCCGACCTGCTTTATGACCTTGTGCTTGAAAAGACCGGCTATCTCAAAATGCTTGAGGAAAAGAATACCGTTGAGGACTCCGCCCGCGCCGAGAACGTCAGAGAGCTCAAGAGCAGCATTGTAAACTACAAAAGCGAGACCGATGAGCCGAGCCTTGAGGGCTACCTTGCGGACGTTGCCCTGTATACGGACATGGATAACTACGACAAGGATTCCGACTGCGTCGTCCTGATGACGATGCACTCGGCAAAGGGGCTTGAATTTCCCAATGTGTTCATTGTCGGCTGCGAGGAGGGCATATTCCCGGGCATCAAAGCAATCGGCGAGCCCGACGAGATGGAGGAGGAGCGCAGACTGTGTTATGTGGCCATGACCCGCGCAAAGAAAAGGCTTTGTATTTCCTGCGCAAAGCAGCGAATGCTGTTCGGCAGGACAACGGCCAACCGCGTGTCCCGCTTCGTTGACGAGATACCGGAGGAGCTGCTCGATAAGCGCGGCATACCAACGGGCTACGGCTATTCCGAAAAAAGCAGGCTACAGAAGGAATTTGCGTACCGCAGCCCCGCGCCGAAGTCAAGACCCGTCGCGGCTCCCTCCTCTCCGAAACCGAAATCCCCCGAGCCGAAGTTCGCCGTGGGCGACCGTGTGAGCCATAAGGCCTTCGGCGAGGGAAGCCTAATAAAAATGACCCCCATGGGAAACGATCATCTTATAGAAATAGAATTTGACAGCGGCGTTACGAAAAAGCTTATGCTGCGCGCCGCCGCTTTGCATATGGTGAAGATATAGCTATGTTAAAAGAGAAAAAGTCACTTATAGGAAGGAGCGCCCTTATAGCCACGACGCTTATCTGGGGCACATCCTTCGTTGTCCTGAAGTCAGCACTGGACGATATAACCCCTCTGTGGGTGCTGGCTATCCGCTTCGGCGGCGCGGCGCTCATCATGCTTCTGGCAAGCCTGCCGAAGCTCAAAAAGCTTGACAGACAGTACATAAAGGGCGGCGCCGTCATGGGCCTGTGCCTTGCAGCGGCGTATACGGTGCAGACCTACGGCCTTGTGTACACAACGCCGGGCAAGAACGCCTTCCTCACGGCGACCTACTGTATATTGGTGCCCTTCCTTTACTGGATACTTTTAGGCAAAAGACCGGACAGATTCAATATCGGCGCGGCGGTCATATGCCTTGTGGGCATGGGCTTTGTGTGCCTGAACGAGGATCTGAGCGTGAACATCGGCGATGCGCTGACGGTGTGCTGCGGCCTGTTTTACGGCCTGCACATCATAGCGACGGCGCGCTCGGTCGAGGGCAGGGATCCGCTGCTGCTGACGATGCTGCAGTTTGCTGTTGCGGCGGTGCTGTGCTTTGTCTGCGCCCTGCTGTTTGAGCCGAGGCCGGGACACATTCCCGGAAGCTCGTGGGCAGGCATAGCCTATCTTACCGTCATGTGCACCGGCGTGTGCTTTTTCCTGCAGACAGTGGGACAGAAATACACCCCGCCCTCTGCGGCGGCGGTCATCATGACCCTTGAATCCGTTTTCGGAACGGCGCTGTCGATTATCATGGGACAGGAGGATATGACCTTCAAGATCGGGCTCGGCTTCTGCCTGATATTCGTGGCTGTCCTCATATCCGAAACGAAGCTTGAATTTTTGAAAAAGAAATAGCAGGTTTTGGCGAAGCTCCGGCTTCGCCTTTGCCGTTTTGATGCCGGAATGATGTAAATTGAGCGTGAGGTGAAAAGCAGTGATAAAAATACTTGTTGTCGAGGATGAAAAACCCATATCCGATCTTATAAAGTTGAGCCTCGGCAAGGCGGGATACAGCTGCCGCTGCGCCTATGACGGTATGGAGGCGGCGGATATGATAGACGCCGATACATACGACCTCATACTGCTGGACATAATGCTCCCCAAGGTGGACGGCTTCGAGCTTATGGAGTATATACGCCCTCTCGGCGTCCCCGTGATATTCCTCACGGCCAAGAACGCGGTTGCCGACAGGGTCAAGGGCCTGCGCATGGGCGCGGAGGATTACATAGTCAAGCCCTTTGAGGTGCTGGAGC
>CALZAG010000018.1 GCA_945613045.1 uncultured Clostridia bacterium
GGCCACGCTGGAATCCACTCCGCCGCTCATGGCTATCAGTACCCTGTTGTTCATTAGCTCTCGCTCTTTTCCTACTATTTTGATAAGTTTACAAAAAATATATACACTAACAGCTGCCTTGTCAACACCGGACATAATGTTTTTACCCACGTGCTCAGGCTCACCGTGCAAAAAAGACCTTGAAGAAGATCTTCTTCTAGGTCTTGATTTATATTTGATTTGTGTTTAACCTAAATCATCGGCAGCTTAATTACTGCTCAGCCTTGATAGCTGCCTGTGCAGCGGCAAGGCGGGCGATGGGAACGCGGAAGGGGCTGCAGGAGACATAGTCGAGGCCGACCTTGTGGCAGAACTCAACGGAGCTGGGGTCGCCGCCGTGCTCACCGCAGATGCCAAGGTGCAGGTCGGGACGGGTAGCGCGGCCGAGGCGGCACGCCATCTCCACCAGCTTGCCGACACCGGTCTGGTCGAGCTTCGCAAACGGGTCGTTCTCGTAGATCTTCTTGTCGTAGTAAGCGCCGAGGAACTTGCCGGCGTCGTCACGGCTGAAGCCGAAGGTCATCTGGGTCAGGTCGTTGGTGCCGAAGGAGAAGAACTCCGCTTCCTTGGCGATCTCATCGGCTGTAAGGGCGGCTCTGGGGATCTCTATCATGGTGCCGACAAGGTACTTCATGTCGATGCCGCTTGCCTTGATGATCTCGTCTGCGTTCTTGACGACTACGTCCTTGACGTACTTGAGCTCCTTGACCTCGCCTACCAGCGGGATCATGATCTCGGGGACCATAGTCCACTCGGGATGACGCTTCTGAACGCTGATGGCCGCGTTGATGACAGCGCGGGTCTGCATTGCGGCGATCTCGGGATAGGTGACGGCCAGACGGCAGCCGCGGTGACCCATCATGGGGTTAAACTCGTGGAGGGAAGCGATAAGAGCCTTGATAGCCTCAACCGACTTGCCCTGAGCTTTTGCAAGAGCCTCGATATCGGCTTCCTCGGTGGGAACGAACTCGTGGAGAGGAGGATCGAGGAAGCGGATGGTCACGGGGCAGCCCTCCATGGCCTCGTAGATGCCCTCGAAGTCAGCCTGCTGCATGGGCTGCAGCTTTGCAAGGGCTGCTTCGCGCTCGGCAAGAGTATCGGCGCAGATCATCTCGCGGAATGCTGCGATCCTGTCGGAATCGAAGAACATATGCTCGGTACGGGTAAGTCCGATGCCCTGTGCGCCCAGCTCGCGTGCCTTGCGTGCGTCGGCGGGAGTGTCGGCATTGGTGCGGACCTTCAGGCGGCGGTACTTATCGGCCCATGCCATGATGCGGCCAAACTCTCCGGCGATAGAGGCGTCGACAGTGGGGATGATGCCGTCATAGATCTTGCCGGTGGAACCGTCGAGGGAGATGAAGTCGCCCTCGTTGTAGACCTTTCCGCCCAGCTCGAACTTCTTGTTTTCCTCATCCATTCTGATATCGCCGCAGCCGGAGACGCAGCACTTGCCCATGCCTCTTGCGACGACTGCCGCGTGGCTGGTCATACCGCCGCGAACGGTCAGGATGCCCTGTGCGGCCTTCATGCCCTCGATGTCCTCGGGGGATGTCTCAAGGCGGACAAGAACTACCTTCTCGCCGCGCTCTTTCCACTCCTTTGCGTCCTCTGCGGTGAATACGACCTTGCCGCAGGCTGCGCCGGGGGATGCGCCAAGGCCCTTGCCCATGGGGGTGGCTGCCTTAAGAGCGGCGGCGTCGAACTGGGGATGGAGCAGGGTGTCGAGGTTTCTGGGGTCTATCATTGCAACGGCTTCCTTCTCGGAGATCATGCCTTCGTCAACGAGGTCGCAGGCGATCTTGAGCGCAGCCTGTGCGGTGCGCTTGCCGTTGCGGGTCTGGAGCATATAGAGCTTGCCGTTTTCAACGGTGAACTCCATATCCTGCATATCACGGTAATGATTTTCGAGGGTCTGGCACACGTTCTTGAACTGTGCGAAGGCCTCGGGGAACTTCTCTGCCATCTGGGCGATGGGCATGGGGGTGCGCACGCCGGCGACAACGTCCTCGCCCTGTGCGTTGGTGAGGAATTCGCCCATGAGCTTCTTCTCGCCGGTGGCGGGGTCGCGGGTGAACGCAACACCGGTGCCGCAGTCGTCGCCCATGTTGCCGAAAGCCATCATCTGCACGTTGACGGCGGTGCCCCAGCTATAGGGGATGTCGTTATCGCGGCGGTATACGTTTGCGCGGGGATTATCCCAGCTGCGGAATACGGCCTTGATGGCGCCCATGAGCTGCTCCTTGGGGTCGGTGGGGAAATCGGCGCCGATCTTTGCCTTGTATTCTGCCTTGAACTGGCCTGCCAGTTCCTTCAGGTCCTCTGCGGTGAGCTCAACGTCCTGAGTAACGCCGCGGGCTTCCTTCATCTCGTCAATGAGCTGCTCGAAGTACTTCTTGCCGACCTCCATGACAACGTCGGAATACATCTGGATGAAGCGGCGGTAGCAGTCCCAGGCCCAGCGGGGGTTACCCGACTTCTTCGCCATAACTTCAACGACTTGCTCGTTAAGGCCGAGGTTCAGGATGGTGTCCATCATGCCGGGCATGGAGGCGCGGGCGCCGGAACGGACGGAGACGAGGAGAGGATTCTCGAGGTCGCCGAACTTTTTGCCGGTGATGCCTTCCATTTTCTCGATATACTCCATGATCTCGGCCATGATCTCGTCATTGATCTTCTGGCCGTCTTCATAGTACTGGGTGCATGCTTCGGTGGTAATGGTGAAGCCCTGGGGTACAGGCAGACCGATATTGGTCATCTCGGCCAGGTTTGCGCCCTTGCCGCCCAGCAGCTCACGCATCTTTGCGTTGCCTTCGGAGAACAAATAAACATACTTCTTGCTCATTGCTATTATCCTTTCTGTTGAAACAGTATGGGGCTTTTTTGCCCCATACTAAATTTTGACTTATTTAAGTCTGGCCTCGAGAGCGTCAAGCTCCTCGGCGAGCTTCTTGGGCAGCTTGTCGCCGAACTGAGCATAATACTCGCGGATGCCCGCGCACTCTTCGAGCCAAAGCTCCTTATCGACGCCGAGGATGTCCTTAAGGGTATCCAGAGACACATCCGTGCCCTCAAGGTTGATGTCCTCGGGTCTGGGCTCGAAGCCGAGCTCGGTCTCGACAGCGTCCTTCTCGCCGAAGCAGCGGCCGAGGATCCACTCAACAACGCGGAGGTTATCGCCGAAGCCCGGCCACAGGAAATGGCCTTCGTCATCGGTACGGAACCAGTTGACGTTGAAGATCTTGGGGGGATCGGTGAGCTTCTCGCCCATATCGAGCCAGTGCTGCCAGTAGTCGCCCATGTTGTAGCCGCAGAAGGGGCGCATCGCCATGGGGTCGCGTCTTACGACGCCGACCTGGCCGGTGGCCGCAGCGGTGGTCTCGCTGGCCATTATCGAGCCAACGAACACGCCGTGATCCCAGTCTCTTGACTGATAGACCAGCGGTGCGGTCTTGGCGCGGCGTCCGCCGAAGATGATGGCGGAGATGGGAACGCCGGTCTTGCTCTCAAACTCGGGGCTGATGCAGGGGCAGTTGATCGCGGGAGCGGTGAAACGTGAGTTGGGGTGAGCGCCCTTGCTGCCGTCGGTGCAGTCCCACTTCTCGCCCTTCCAGTTCTCCGCGTTCTTGGGGGGATTCTTATCCATGCCCTCCCACCACACGGTGTTGTCGTCAAGATTGTGTACAACGTTGGTGAAGATGGTATTCTTCCTGGTTGCCGCCAGCGCGTTGGGATTGCTCTTTGCGCTGGTGCCGGGAGCGACGCCGAAGAATCCGTTCTCGGGGTTCACCGCCCAGAGCCTGCCGTCAGGGCCGATGCGCAGCCATGCGATGTCGTCGCCGACCGTCCAGCATTTCCAGCCCTTCTCGCGGTATGCCTCGGGGGGAATGAGCATCGCAAGGTTCGTCTTGCCGCAGGCGGACGGGAAAGCGCCGCAGACATAACGAATCTCACCCTGGGGATTCTCGACGCCCAGAATGAGCATATGCTCCGCCATCCAATTCTCCTTACGGCCGAGGGTGGAGGCTATGCGCAGAGCAAAGCACTTTTTGCCCAGCAGCACGTTTCCGCCGTAGCCGGAGTTGACGGACATTATGGTATTGTCCTCGGGGAAGTGGACGATGTATCTCTTCTCGGGATCCAGCTCCGCCTTGGAGTGCAGTCCCTTGATGTAATCGGCGCTGTCGCCTATGGCGTCGAGCACGGTCTGGCCGATGCGGGTCATGATCGCCATGGATACCACGACATAAATGCTGTCGGTGAGCTCGATGCCGTACTTGGCAAAATCGGAGCCCACAACGCCCATGGAATAGGGGATAACATACATGGTGCGGCCCTTCATGGAACCGTCGTAAATCTCGTAAAGCTTCTTGTACATTTCCTGCGGATCCATCCAGTTATTGGTGGGGCCCGCGTCCTCCTGACGCTTCGAGCAGATAAATGTGCGTCCCTCAACGCGGGCGACGTCGTTGACGTCGGAGCGGTGCAGCACGCAGCCGGGGAGCTTTTCCTCGTTGAGCTTTATAAGCTCGCCTGTGCCGATAGCCTCCTGACGGAGCTGCTCGAGCTGTTCCTCGGAGCCGTCGATCCAGAGGATCTTATCGGGCTTTGTAAGTGCGGCCATTTCATCGACCCACTTCAGAATGTGGACATTATCGGTCAGTTTCATGGTGTTTCCTCCATTTATATAATAATATTTATCACCACTAATACCTCAATTAAGACTACCATTTCCGGTACTTCTTAATCAATGCATTTTGCTCACAAATTTTCTTCGGAAACCTCGCTAAAAGCGTCAGCGATTTTTGCAAAATCACCAATTCCAAGGGCCTCGCCCCTGATTTTTGGGTCAAAACCGCAAGCAGCAATGGTTTTTTCTATGGTTTCTTTGGGGAATTCGCCAAAGCCTGCGGCCAGAGCGTTGGCAAGCGTCTTGCGGCGCATACCGAAAGCGGCTCTGACTACGCGGAAGAAAAGCTCCCTGCTTTTCACCTCGACCGGAGGCTTTTCCCGAACGCGCAGGCGTACCACGGAGCTCGTTACCTTGGGCTGCGGGATGAAGCAGCCGGGGGACACATCAAAAAGCGCTTCGGGCTCGGCATACCAGTTAACAAGCACCGTGAACGCGCCGTAATCGGCCGTCGCGGGCTTTGCGCAGATGCGCCGCGCGACCTCGCGCTGGATCATCACCGTCACCGTATCAAAGCAGCCGGCCTCAAGAAAGGCGGTTATAAGGGGGCTGGTAACATTATACGGCAGGTTTGCGCACACAATATGTCGCATACCCGGCATTTTCTCCTCAACGAGCGCCGCCAGATCAAATTTGAGCGCGTCCCCGAATACGATCCCGACATTGTCCCGTCCGGCAAGAGTCTCTTTCAGCACCGGCCCGAGAGCCTTGTCAAGCTCAAGGGCAAGCACCCTTCCGGCCCGCGCGGAAAGCTGCTCGGTAAGGCAGCCGATACCGGGGCCTACCTCCAGCACGCCGGTGTTTTCATCCGCCTCCGCCGCCTCGGCTATCTCCTCGGGCACCCATGAGGCCGTCAGAAAGTTCTGCCCCATTGATTTGGAGAAGCGAAATCCGTGCCGCGACAAAAGCCGCTTTATTTCGTTGATATCCGTCAGGTTCATAAGGCTTTCTCAAATCCCTGCCGCGCCGGGTCGTGTCCCGGCTCGCTGCTGACAAGAACGTTCCCCCTGTAATTATAGCCCATGCGCTTTAAAAGCCCCTGCATGGCCTTGTTCTTCCTGTGAGTATCCACTCGCACGCTCTCAGCCCCCATCTCCCGGGCAAGACGCTCGGCCTGCGAAATGAGCATATCGCTCATACCCGTGCCGCGGAAATCCGCCGATACGGCGGCTCTGTGCAGGGTGCAGTACTTTCCCGAGCAGCGCCACTTGCCGTCGGTTATCGCGTCGTAGCAGGGCTCGGGCTTATCGCTCAGGCAGAACACGCCCGCGACGCGTTCTCCGTAGAGCATGACATGGCACTCGCCCTGCACAATCGCGTCAATAAAGGCTTTTTCATCGGGATACTCGCCCTGCCACTGGTCGACCCGGTTCTTTCTCAGGTAGTTTCTCGCCTGGCGGACGATGAGCATGATATCGCCGAGATCCTTCTCCTCCGCGGGACGGCAGCCGACGGGCTGCGTCAGCTTCATGCGGCTGCGGTCTTTTTTTATCTCCTCCAAAAGCTTAAGATCGCTTTTATCGCTCAGCTCAAGCCTTTCAAACATATCCGGGCGCTTATCCATCGTGCGCTCAAGGCTTTTCTTCCTGCGCCAGCGGGCCACCTTCGCATGGTCGCCCTGAAGCAGCACCTCGGGCACCCGCTCGCCCTCCCATACCTCGGGTCTTGTGTACTGGGGATATTCCAGAACGCCGTCCCAGTGGCTCTCGCCGGTGAAGCACTCCTCGTCCGACAGCACACCGGGCACAAGGCGGCACACGGAATCGGCCACGGCCATGGCCGCAAGCTCGCCGCCGGTGAGGACGAAATCGCCTATGGATATCTCCTCGTCGACGCACTTTTCTATAAAGCGCTCGTCAACGCCCTCATAGTGGCCGCACACCAGCACCAGATGGTCATAGTCCCGCCGGAGCCTTTTCGCCGTCTCCTGGTCGTAGGGTCTGCCCTGCGGACTCATGTATATCACGCGGCTGCGCCTGCCCTGCGCGGTTGACATAATATAATCAAGACAGGATTTCAGCGGCTGCGCCATCATCACGCAGCCCCAGCCTCCACCGTAGGGATAATCGTCCACCTGACACTGCTTGTTCTCGGTATAATCCCTGATTTGCACGCAATTTATCTCAATTATGCCCTTTTTTGCCGCTCTGCCGAGAATGCTCTCATGCATCACGGCGTTCATGGTGTCCGGAAAAAGGGTCATGATATCTATTCGCATAGTTGACATAATGTTTTTACATTCCTTCGATGAGATGAACTCTGATAACGCCGTTTTCGGCGTCGGTGGACAGGATGAATTCCGGCACGGCGGGTATCATGTGCTCAGTCTCGCCCCTGACGATATAAACGTCGGAGGCGGGAGTTTCAAGTATGTCCTCAAGCGTGCCTATCTCCGCGCCGTTTTCGTCAATGACCCTTGCGCCGATGATATCCTGCAGGAAGTAGGCGCCTTCGGGGAGCTTTGCCTCGCCGCGGTCGATGAAAACGGTTTTATTCTTAAGGCACATGGCCGCGTTTACGTCCTCCACGCCCTCCAGCACCGCGATTACAAAGCTTTTATGTGTACGTGAGGAAAGCATTTTAACGGGCTTTCCCTCGATATAGACCGTTTTAAAGCTGCGGAGGAATTCGGGGCTGTCCAGCCAGACCTGGATCTTGACCTCGCCGCGGACGCCGTGGGTATTGACGATCTTCCCCGCCTCGATATACTGTTTTTTCTCCATTGTTTTCTCCTTAAGCAGACCGGCAATAGTCTAAAAGGGCTACCGAAACAAAGGTAGCCCTTTCATATCTCAGTCCATGATTTCGACTGATACTTTCTTGCCCTTTCTCTGGGCTACAGCCCGCATGAGTATACGGATCTCCTTGACGATCCTGCCCTGCCGGCCAATGACCTTGCCCATGTCACCGTCGGCGACCCGCACTTCAAACACGGTCTCGCCGCCGGATTCGCGCTCGGTCACAGAGACCTCGTCGGGTTTTTCCACGAGGCTCTGTACGATATAGGTCAAAAGTTCTTTCATGCCGGTAGATTCTCCTTATTAGGCCTCGACCTTTTTGAGCAGGCCGCGTACGGTGTCGGTAGGCTGTGCGCCGTTTGCAATCCAGTACTGTGCACGCTCCATATCGACCTTGATCTTCTGAGCTCCCTCTGCCATGGGGTCATAGGTGCCGAGCTCTTCGATGAAGCGTCCGTCACGGGGGCTGCGGGAATCCGCAACGACGATGCGGTAGTAGGGCGCCTTCTTTGCACCCATTCTGCGAAGTCTGATTTTAACCATGTGTTTCACCTCCATTTTTATCCTCGCGGCGCTTGGCGCCGTCATATATTACAAACGCATCTGCGTGAGTAAACCTTATATATTTACATCCTGAACCCGCCGAAGCCGCCGAGCCCGGGCATTCCGCCGCCGAAGCCGCCGAATTTCTTCTGCAGCTTTTTCATGTTCTTGCCGGAGAGCTGCTTCATCATGCCCTGCATGGCGTCAAACTGCTTGAGCAGGCGGTTTATATCCACGACCGAGGTGCCGCTGCCGGCGGCGATGCGCTTTTTACGGCTGGCGTTCAGGATAGAGGGATCGTCCCGCTCTGCCTGAGTCATCGAAAGGATTATCGCCTCAATACGGTCAAGGCTCTTTTCATCCACCTTCGCGCCCTTGAGCGCCTTGGCGTCAATGCCGGGTATCATTCCGGCAAGGTCGTTTATATCGCCCATGCCCTTGAGCGAGCGCATCTGCTCCAGATAATCCGACAGCGAAAAGCGGTTTGCCTTCATGCGCTCGGCCATCTCGAGAGCCTTTTTCTCGTCAAAGCTCTGCTCGGCCTTCTCGATAAGCGTCAGCACGTCGCCCATGCCGAGGATGCGTGAGGCCATGCGGTCGGGATAAAACGGTTCGATCTGATCGAGCTTCTCGCCCACGCCGATGAATTTTATGGGCTTACCGGTGCTGGCCTTTATCGACAGCGCAGCGCCGCCGCGCGCGTCGCCGTCAAGCTTCGTGAGCATGACGCCGGTCACGCCGAGAGCGTCGTTAAACGCGTTCGCTGCGTTCACCGCGTCCTGACCCGTCATCGCGTAGACCACAAGCAGAATCTCAGCCGGCTCGACCGCGTCGCGTATATTCTGCAGCTCCTGCATGAGCTCCTCGTCAATGTGAAGTCGGCCTGCGGTGTCGAGGAACACAAGGTCGTTGCCGTGCTTTTTCGCGTGCTCGACAGCGGCTTTCGCAATATCGACAGGGTCGGTCGTTCCCATCTGGAACACGGGGATGTCAAGCTGCCTGCCCACCGTCTCAAGCTGCTTAATGGCGGCGGGACGATAGATATCGCAGGCCGCGAGCAGCGGACGCTTGCCCTGCTTGCGCATATAGGCGGCGAGCTTCGCGCCGTTGGTGGTCTTGCCCGCGCCCTGCAGGCCGACCAGCATGACGACGCTGGGCGATTTTGAGCCGATGGTAAGCCGCTGATTCTCGCTGCCCATGAGCTTGACAAGCTCTTCGTTTACTATTTTTATGACCTGCTGCGCCGGGGACAGCGCCTCAAGCACGTCCGCGCCGGATGCGCGCTCGGTCACGCTCTTTGTGAATTCCTTTACGACCTTGTAGCTGACGTCGGCCTCTAAAAGCGCCATGCGCACTTCCTTCATGGCCTCCTTGACGTCGGCTGCGGTAAGTCTGCCCTTGCCGCGCAGCTTTTTAAAGGCAGCGGACAGCTTGTCGGACAATGATTCAAATGCCATATCGCGGCCTCCTAAATCTTAAGGTTTTCAAGCTTGGCACGAATATCTCCGCTCAGAACGCCCATATCCGCAAGCTCGTTTTCCAGCTCGTCTATCTGGGCGTTGCGCTCGATAAAGCGCTTTATGAGCCCGGTCTTCTCCTCGATCTGAATCATGGCGGCCTCGGCCCGGCGGATCATGTCCCACACGCCCTGCCTTGATATGCCGCCCTGCTCGGCGATCTCCGCCAGAGAAAGATCCTCGTTATAGTGGAGGTCAAAATATTCGCGCTGCTTTTCCGTGAGCAGCTCGCCGTAAAAATCAAACAGCATTGAGCGCATGACCCTGCTGTCATCCACGGCACGCACCTCCCCTGTAAACGCTTTTTACTTTACAGAGTATAACACTGCCGGCAATGCCTGTCAAGCATTTTATCTTGTCAGTTCCGCCGAATATATTTGAGTATTTACGGCAAAACTGTCATTTATAACTATAATTATCAGGGAGCTTTCACATGAGTATTCAAGCAAACAACATCCCCGCAGACAAGCTCTGCGCGCTGGCGGCCTCCAACGCAAGGCTGAACAGGTTCACGGAGAATCTGCCGGTGCGATTTGTTAAGGCAGATATAAAAGCGGCCTGCGCGAGCATAAACCGCACCTATGAAGCCGTTGAAAAGCGCTTCGCCGCAGCCGTAAGCATGCCGGAGGCCTGCGAGTGGCTGCTGGATAACCGCTATCTTGCCCTGCGTGAGGCGCAAAACGCCGCTGCCGATCTCTCAAAACAGAGGCAGCTTCGCGCCGGAAACGAGGGTGTCATCATACTCTCGCTGTGCTCTGCCCTGCTTACGGCGACGGATTGCCGTGTCACGGAGGACGACGCCCGGGTATTCTTAGAGGGCTTTCAGAGCGTATCCGTTCTGCCGCGAAGGGAGCTGTACCTCTTCCCCGCCGCTATGAGGGCGGCGCTGATAATAAGGCTCGGCAAGCTCTGCGCAGAGCTTAAAAAGACCGCGTCTCCGGAGGATTTTGCCGCGGATATGGCGGCCGTATTCACCTCGCTCCGGCTCGTTTCTGAGCTTGATATGCAGCCGCTTCTTGAGCAGGTGGACATGGCGGAAAAAGCGCTCATGGCTGATCCCGCGGGCATTTATCCGCGCATGGACGACCAGAGCCGCGCACTGTACCGCGAGCGTCTGTCCGCCATGGCAAAGCGCAGCGCGCTCGAGGAGCACAGCATGGCAAACCACATCCTCAGGCAGTGCCGTCAGGCTAAGGGCGAGGCCCGCCATGTGGGCTGGCACCTTTTTCCCGAAACGGCAGACCGTTCCAGAGGCGGGCCGTACATTGCGGCGAATCTGCTGCTGACTCTGTTTTTATCGCTGCTGTGCGGATTTTTGTCCCACAGCGTCGCCGCCGCGCTCCTGCTCCTGCTACCGATATCCGAGCTCACAAAAAGCCTGCTTGACTACATCATACTGCTCATCGTGCCGCCCCGAAGACTGCCGAGACTTGAGCTGCGCGGCGGCATTCCCGACGAGGGTAAGACCGTTTGCGTCATATCCGCGCTGCTTAGCGGCACGGACAGCGGCGCAAAGCTTGCAAAGCGGCTCGAGGCATTTTACCTTTCAAACCGCAGATGCGGAAAAAACCTTTTCTTCGGCATCCTTGCCGATCTGCCGGAGGCCGACCTCGCCGTGACCGACAGCGACGGAGAGCTTATCTCCTCCGCCGCCGGGGCGATAGACGCTCTTAACTCAAAATACGGCGGCGGCTTCTATCTTTTCACCCGTCCGAGGACAAAGGACACAGGGCGCGGAAAATTCAGCGGCCGTGAACGCAAGCGCGGCGCGGTCCTTGCACTGGCGGAGCTGCTGCTGGGTGAAAACACCGAGCTTCGTGTATCCGCAGGCAGCAGAAAAAGCCTTGACGGCACGAAATTTATCCTGACACTCGACAGCGATACCTCTCCCGCTCCCGACTCCATAGCGGAGCTGGTCGGAGCGATGCTGCACCCTTTGAACAAGCCCGTCCTCGACCGAGAAAAGGGTCTCGTAGTATCCGGTCACGGCATAATCCATCCCAGAATGTGCACCCAGCTCCGTTCGGCGGGAGCCACTGACTTTTCACGCGTTTTCTCAGGTCCCGGGGGCAGCGAGCCCTACAGCGCCATCTGCGGCGAGGTATACATGGATCTTTTTGACCGCGGCGGCTTCTTCGGCAAGGGAATAATCGACGCGGAGTCCCTCGTCGTATGCTCAAGAGCGCACATCCCCGAGGGAAGAGTCCTCTCCCACGACGCGCTTGAGGGCGCGTATCTGCGCGGCGGGTACATGAGCGACACGGAGTTTTCAGACTCCTTCCCCTCGTCCCCTCTCGCCTATTACCGCCGCAGCCACCGCTGGATAAGGGGCGACTGGCAAAACGCCGCTTGGATATTCCGCCATGGCAGCGCCATGCCGGATATAGAGCGTTGGAGGCTTTTTGATTCCCTGCGCCGCAGTCTTGTCGCTCCGGCGACGTTCACGGCGATTTTCCTGGGGCTCCTGTTCGCGGAAAAGGGGCTCATACTCGCCGCATGGGCGGCTGTGCTGGCTCTGGCTGTCGGCTTTCTCATAGCCCTCACGGAGTTCGGTACAAACAGGACGGCCGACCTCGAGCTCAGATACCACAGCAGGCTTATAAAAGGTATAACTGCCGCCCTCATCCAGGCGCTGCTCAGGCTGTGGTTTTTGCCTTACGAGGCCTGGATAAGCGTATCGGCGGCGGCAGCGGCTCTGTGGCGGCAGCTCGTAAGCCGTAAAAACCTCCTTGAATGGGAGACCGCCGCGCAAAGCGAGCGAAAAAAGGCCGGAGCTGTAAGCTATTACCGAAATATGTGGCTTACCCCCGTATCGGGCGCCATACTTCTCATTTTTTCGGCCGGCATATTCGCCAAGGCCGTCGGACTGCTGTGGATACTGGCTCCCCTTGCCGCACTCGCACTCGCTCTGCCTGCCGGGAAAAATTCGGAGCTGAGCTGCAACGACAGGCAGTATCTGCTCTCCTGCGCGGAGGATATATGGAGCTATTTTGACTTTTTCTGCACCGAGGAGGATAATTTCCTGCCTCCTGACAACTATCAGGAGCAGCCGCCGGTGGGAATAGCGCACCGCACCTCACCGACCAACATGGGGCTTGCGCTCGTATCCGCGCTGTGCGCGTCGCTGCTGGGCGCGGACAAGGACGGCAGGGCTCTTGAGATAATTGAAAAAATGCTCGGCACCATGGAAAGGCTGCCGAAATACGGCGGGCATTTCTGCAACTGGTACGACACACGCACACTGCGTCCTCTCGAGCCGAAATACCTCTCGACCGTAGACTGCGGCAACCTCTGCGCCTGCCTGATCGCCCTTAAGAACGGCCTTTTGAAGGCAGACCGGCCTCAGCTTGCCGGCAGGGTGAGCGCCTTGCTTGAGCCCATGGATTTTTCAATATTCTACAACGAAAACCGGGGGCTTTTCCATATCGGTATCGACCTTGAAAAGGGAGCGGCCTCGCCCGGGCTTTACGACCTCATGGCAAGCGAGGCGCGGCTGACGAGCTACCTTGCCGTTGCTAAGGGCGACGTCCCGCGACGCCACTGGCGCAGTCTGTCAAGAGCCATGCGCTCCTCCGGCGGCTATCAGGGAATGGCAAGCTGGACGGGTACCATGTTCGAGTACCTCATGCCGGAGCTCTTTTTGCCCCTTGCACCGGACAGCCTGCTGTACGAGACGGCAAAGTATTGTATGTACGTTCAGAAAAGACGCAAAAGCCGCAGCGGGCTCTGGGGCATATCCGAAAGCGCGTTTTTCTCCCTCGACCCCGCGCTCAATTACCGCTACAAGGCGCACGGCTGCGCGGACCTTGCCCTGAAAAGAGGTCAGGACAGGGAGCTGGTCATAGCCCCCTACGCCTCCTTCCTCGCCCTGCTGGTCGAGCCCAAGGCCGCCATAGCAAACCTGAGGTGTCTCGAAGCTGAGGGCGCCATAGGCCGCTTCGGATTTATCGAGGCTATTGATTTTACCCCGGCCAGATGCAGGACCGCCGGCGGCGAGAGGGTGCGCTGCTACATGGCGCATCATCTGGGAATGAGTATGCTGGCGATAGCCGACTGCGTGGAAAACGGAGCCGTGCAGGATATGTTTATGTCGGAGCCCGCCATGGGCGCGTACACGGCGCTTCTCGAGGAAAAGGTCCCTACGAGCTCCTCTGTGCTGAAGCTCACCGAGGCCGAGAGCGAAAAACCTCGCAAGCCCGGCAATCTGCAATGGGAAAAGCGCGGCAGTCAGCTGTGCTTTGAAAATCCCGAATGTACCCTGCTGTCAAACGGCATATACAATATTATGTTAACCGAAACCGGCATAAGCTCCGCCTCCTGTGCGGACACGCTGGTGTATAAAGCTCCCTTCAGGCAGCTCGGCGAGGGGCACGGCCCTGAGCTGTGGCTAGAAATGGGCGAAAAGCGGCTCTCCCTGCTGCCCGAGCCCGATGACAGCGGCGCTTTCATGTGGGAATTTTCTGAGATTTCCTGCACATTTTCACGGGTCACCGAAACCTTTACCTCCCGCTGCACCATCGCCGCGGGAGGCGGCGAAAACGGCGAGCTGCGCATCATAGAGCTGAGCGCAAAGCAGGATATCGAGGCCGCGTCGCTTAATTTCTCATTCGAGCCGGTGCTGGCAAATGCTGATGATTATGTAAACCATCCTGCCTATTGGCGGCTCGGTCTTGAGCTCAGGCGCGACGGCAACTGCCTGCTTCTCCACAGGCTGCCGCGAGGGCGGCAGAAGGAGGCGTGGCTGTGCCTTGCCTGCGACAGACCGATGCGCTCCATGGCGGAGCGGCACGGCAATGAAGGCGGCATAGCCGAGCCCTTCGTGACCGCCGCGGCGGACATTTCCATGAAGGCCGGCGAGCGCTGTACACTGCGCTTTGCGCTCTGTGTCGGAGCAGTCCTCGAGGAGGCCTACGCGGGGGCGCAGCATATGCTGGCGATCGGCCCTTCCGAATACGGCGCCATGGTCTCGGCCTGCGCATCGCTCACGCACATGGATGCCAGGGAGGTCGACGCCGCGATGGGGCTTGTAGGGCATCTGTGGTTTATCCGTGCAGCGCAGCCCTTCCCCGCGAAGCAGCGGCTCTGGCAATACGGCATATCCGGCGACCTGCCGATAATATGCTGTGAAAGCGCGGAGGAAGCGGAAACGCTTACAAGGCAGTTCTGCCTTATCCGAAGCTGCGGCGTCTGCGCCGACCTTGTGTTCCTCACCGACGAGGGCGGCGAATACTATCGCCCCGTGTACGGCAAGGTTCGCGATACTCTGGCCACCCACGGCCTTGAAGCGTTCATCGGCACGCACGGCGGAGTAAGGCTCCTGCCCACCGAGGCGGCGGATGTCATCAAAAGCGCGGCGGCCTATACCGTCGGTGAGGATAAACCCGAGAGGGACTGCGGCGCTGTTTACAATCTGCCGGAAGCGCCCGTGCGAAAGCTCGGCTCAGTGCCGAAATACGAGTATGCCGGCGACGGGAGCTTCGTATTTTATGTAAACCGCGCTCTGCCCTCCCGCGCCTGGAGCAGCATACTCACAAACGGCAGCTTCGGCTATATCGCCGCCGATTGCGGCATGGGCAATATGTGGTATAAAAACGCAAGGGAGCTGAAGCTCACCCGCTGGGATAACGCCCCCTCGGCAGCCGTCGGCCCGGAGAGCCTTGAGTATATCTTCTCCAAAGGCCGCTACAGCGTTTTTGCCGCCGACGACGGCGTGCCCTGCCGCGTGCGTTTCGGCTTCGGCTACGCTGTATGGGAAAAAAGCTTCGGCAGCAGCGGCACAAGATGCACCTGTTTCATCCCGCAGGGTATCGACGCGAGGGTCTTCATCCTCGAGCTCTGCGGTCAGGTGAGCGGACGTATCGCATGGAAATGCGAGCCGCTGCTCTCGGATAACGACAACGATTATGTATCGGTCAATATTGATTATGTTAACTCAATCTTTGTCGCCCGCAGCTCCCGCTCGCCCATCGGCGGTCTTGCCTTCCGCGCCGTGTGCTCCGCCCCCACTCTCGGCTGGACAGGTGACTATTTTTCCTGGCTGCTCGGAGAATTTGACGCGAAAAGCGAAAACCTCAGCTATCCGGTTTTTGCCGCCGCATACGACGCTCAGCCGGTCATGGTCATTGCCTGCGGCTGCTGCGATGAAAAATCGCTTATTGAATTATGTAAACCTGAAAGCGCTTTTGCCGCGCTTGACGCGACAAAGGCTTACTGGCGGGATATCGTTACGCGCTTTACTCTGTCGGGCGCAGGGCTTCCTGACCGCTACATGAGCGGCTGGGGAGTATATCAGGCCCTCGCCTGCCGCCTTATGGGCAGGTGCTCGCTGTATCAAAGCGGCGGCGCGACGGGCTTTCGGGATCAGCTTCAGGACGCGGTAAACCTAATCCTGATTGACTCACAGCTTGCGAAAGAGGAAATACTTCTGTGCTGCGAGCATCAGTATCTTGAGGGTGACGTCATGCACTGGTGGCACTCAATATCCGGCTCGGACAAGGGCGTGCGCACGCGCTGCTCAGACGACCTGCTGTGGCTGGTATGGGCGCTGTGTGAGTACACGGAAAAGACCGGCGACCTGACGATATGCTCAGAGCTTGTATATTATGTAAACTCAAAGCCGCTCGACGTCCACGAGCATGATCGCTACGAAACGCCGGTGCGCTCCTCCTGCGCCGAGACGGTTTTGCAGCACGCAAAGCGCGCCATAGACTGCTGCATCGGGCGCGGTACGGGTCCCAACGGCCTTCTGCGCTTCGGCGGCGGCGACTGGAACGACGGTATGGATAAGGTCGGCGGCGAGAGCTCCTGGCTCACCTGGTTCTTCGCCAACTGCGTGAGGCGCTATGCTGACCTGCTTGTTGCATTATGTAAACCTGATGCGGATGAGTACCGCTCACTCGCGGCCGAGTGCGGCAAGGCCGCGGACAGAGCCTGGGACGGGGCGTGGTATCTGCGCGGCTACTGGCCCGACGGGGAGGCTCTGGGCTCGAGAACCGGTGAATGCTGCCGGATAGATTCCGTCGTTCAGAGCTGGGCGGCTTTTTGCGCCGATGCTTCAAACAGCAAGGCCGATCTTGCCCTGGACAGCGCCCTGCGTCTGCTATACGACAGGGATAACAGACTCATAAAGCTCTTCACTCCCCCATTTTACGGCGCCGGGCGCGACCCCGGCTATATACGCAGCTACGGCGCGGGCTTCAGGGAAAACGGCGGGCAGTACACCCACGCGGCTATATGGCTCGCCATGGCCTGCTTCCGCAGAGGCAGGCCCCGCGACGGCTGCGATATCCTGCGCGATCTGCTGCCCGAGGCGCACGAGGTACGCGCTTATATGGCAGAGCCCTTTGTGATCGCTGCGGACGTCTATTCCGCCGCCGGACACGTCGGGGAGGCCGGCTGGACATGGTACACCGGCTCGGCCGGCTGGTACTTCAGGGTATGCACCGAGGAGCTTCTGGGGCTCAGGCTCTGGCACGGCAGGCTTTATATCCGCCCCTGTCTGCCCGATGACTTTCCCGAATGCCGCGTCAGTCTGCGCAGTCCGGGCGGTCGGGAGTACGATATTTTTATATCTTCCGAAGAAATCCGCCTCGACGGAGAAAAATACGACGG
>CALZAG010000019.1 GCA_945613045.1 uncultured Clostridia bacterium
ATGGCGTTTTTGAAGCGTGCAAAAAAGTCCGTGAGGACTTTTTTGACACGCTGAAAAATACAGCATCGGAAGATGCTGTATTTTTATGTATTTAATAAGGTAGGAATTTGACAAATCGGGAAATTGTGATATATATTATCGTTTATGGAAAAGATAACGTCACGAAAAAACAGAATAATCACCCATTTTCGCTCCGTGGCAAATGACAGGGCTTACAGAGCCGAGTGCGGAGAGTTTATATGCGACGGCGAAAAGACCTTGCGCGAGGCGCTTGAGTATGGAGCGGAGATAAGCTGTGTTCTGTGGAAGGACGCCGCGGGAGCCATTGAGCTTCCGGAGAGCGTGCGGCAGTATACTGCACCGACTGAGCTTTTTGAGTACGCCTCTCCGCTGAAATCAAGCCCGGGTCCCGCTTTCACGGTGAAAATGCCCGACAGGAGCGGCGACTGTAAGACAGAGCGGGCGATAGTGCTTGAAAACCTGCAGGATCCCGGCAATGTTGGCACGGTCATAAGAACGGCCAACGCATTTAACATTGACGCCGTGATCCTTGTCGGGGCCTGTGCCGATCTGTATAATCCCAAGACAGTAAGAGCCAGCATGGGCGCGATCTTCCGTCAGAGAGTGCTGGAAATGGATATAGCGCAGCTCGACGAGTTTACGCAGCGTCAGAGCCTGCCGCTGTTCGGCGCGGCTCTGAGTGAAAACGCCGCGGATCTGCGCATGGCAGAGCTGCACCGGGCCGCGGTCGCGATCGGCAGTGAGGGCAGGGGACTGTCAAAGGAGCTGCTGGATATATGCGGCGGCGAGATCATCATTCCGATGAGCCCGGACTCGGAATCGCTCAACGCGGCGGTGGCGGCGTCGGTCATCATGTGGGAAATGTCGAGGTAGGCCCTATGTCTGATGTGAAATACTGGCTGTGGCTTTCGACGGCGCCACGCATAGGCCCCAGAGCGGTCGATGCTCTGCTCAGGCACTATGGTAGTCCCGAGGAGATGTACTTTGCGCCGAAGGGCGAGATAAGCCGGCTGCTCCCGAAAAGAATAGAGGGAACGGAGAAGCTCGAAAAGCGCGATCTTGACGCCGCGAACAGGATAATGGAAAAGTGTGACAATCAGGGCATCAGAGTCATCACGCTTCAGGACGACGATTATCCCTCAAGGCTGAAGAATATATTTTCCCCACCCGCGGTGCTGTATGTAAAGGGTACGCTTCCGGCCATCGACGAGGAGGCTGCAATTGCTGTTATCGGTACGCGCAACGCCTCGCCGTACGGCATCAAAATGGGTCGCAAAATGGGGTATGAGATAGCAAAATGCGGCGGTCTTGTCATATCCGGACTCACGGTCGGTGTCGATTCCGCCGCCGCTGAGGGCGCGCTGCTTGCTGACGCAAAGTGCATAGGCGTGCTCGGCCTGCCGCATGAGCTGGATAAAAGCCGCTTTGCCGAGGATATCGTCGTCCGCGGCGCGCTTATCAGCGAGTATGCGCCCGGGACAAAGCCATACAGCTCGTTTTTCAGGGCGCGAAACCGCATCAGCAGCGGCCTTTCCCTGGGCGTTGTTGTGGTGGAGGCTCCGCTGAAGAGCGGAACAAGACTGTTTACCAATGAAGCGGCCGAGCAGGGCAAGGAGATATTCGTCGTCCCGGGAAATGCCGATTCAGAGAATTGCGAGGGCACGAATGCCATGCTCAAGGAGGGTGCAAAGCCTGTGACCGACGGCTGGGAGGTCGTAAGCGAGTTTGCGATGCTTTATCCGGACAAGGTAAAAAAGGCGTCTCTTGAGATGCCTTCTGTGTGGCCCAAAAGACCCGAAAATGAGCCCTCAAAAGGGACTTTTGCAGAAAAAAGAACAAAAAAAGTCATTGACAAGCCAGATGACACGGCTTATATTGACTTGCAGAAACAGCTGGAAGGCCTGAGCCCGAGCCAGCTGAAGATAGTCAGCGTCATGGATAAGCCTTCCATGCACGTTGACGATATCATTAATTCAAGCGGCTTTTCGCCGGCAAAGGTTCTGGCCGACCTGACCCTGCTGCAGATAAAGGGATATGTCAGTCAGACGAGCGGCAAACGCTTTACATTAAATATCAAGACGAAATGAGGAAACCGAATGGCCAGCGCTAAAAAGAACTTGGTAATTGTGGAATCTCCGGCAAAGGCTAAGACCATCGAGAAATATCTCGGCGGCGATTACAAGGTCGTGGCCTCCATGGGGCATCTGCGAGATCTGCCCAAGAGTACGCTCGGTATAGATATAGAAAAAGATTTTGAGCCCAAATATATCCCCGTCAAGGACCACAAGGAGGTCATTGACAATCTCAAAAAGCTGAGCAAAAGCTCAGGAACCGTCTATCTTGCGACCGACCCTGACCGCGAGGGCGAGGCCATATCGTGGCATCTCAAGGAGCTGCTGGACCTGCCTGACGACAGAGCCAGACGCGTAACCTTCAACGAGATAACGAAAAAGGTCGTCACCGAGAGCATCAAAAACCCGAGGGATATCGACAGCGATCTTGTTGACGCTCAGCAGGCGCGAAGACTGCTCGACCGCCTTGTGGGCTATAAGCTGTCCCCGCTGCTCTGGAAAAAGATAAAGCGCGGCCTCTCAGCGGGACGCGTGCAGTCCGTTGCTACGAGAATGGTCGTCGACCGCGAAAAAGAGATACGAAGCTTCGTCAGCGAGGAATACTGGCTGCTTGACGCCATATTCGGCTGCGAAAGCGGCGACGCGAGCTTTACCGCCCGTTTTTACGGCAAGGGAGACAAAAAGCTTGAGCTGCGCTCCGAGGCCGAGGTAAACGAGGTCATAGCAGCAACCGAGGATAAGCCCTTCGCCGTTAAGAGCGTAAAGCGCGGCAAGAAGCACCGCAGCCCCTCGCCTCCGTTTATAACCTCCACGCTCCAGCAGGAGTCCTCCCGCAGGCTCGGCATGACGCCCCGCCGCACCATGTCCATCGCCCAGCAGCTTTATGAGGGCGTCGACATTGAGGGCCTCGGCACCGTCGGCCTTATAACCTATATGCGAACCGACTCGCTGCGCCTGTCCGACGAGGCGCTCATGGCCGCAAAAAATTACATTATCGAGCATTACGGCAAGGAGTATTATCACGGCTCCTTCCGTGTGTATAAGACAAAATCCGGCGCTCAGGACGCGCACGAAGCCATCCGCCCGACGAATATCGAACTCAGCCCCGAGCGCGTCCGCAAGGATCTTACGCCTGAGCAGTACAGGCTCTACCGTCTGATATGGGGACGCTTCACCGCCTGCCAGATGGCAAACTCAGTGTATGATAACGTCGTCGTCGACGTGGAGTCAAACGATTATATCTTCCGCGCCAACTACTCCGAGATGAAATTCCCCGGCTATACCGCCGTTTATGAGGAGAGCAGGGACGAGGAGACAGAGGAGCTCCGAAGCAAGCTGCCGAGCCTTGAGGAAGACGAGCGGGTGTATCTTGAGAAAATGCTGCCCGAGCAGCAGTTTACCCAGCCGCCCGCGCGCTATACGGAGGCCACTCTCATACGCGCGATGGAGGAAAAGGGCATAGGCCGCCCCTCCACCTATGCGCCCACGATATCGACAATAACCTCCCATGAGTACGTCGTAAAGGACGGCAAATACCTCAAGCCGACAAATCTCGGCGAGGTCGTGACCGAGCTCATGATGGAACGTTTCCCCGATATCGTTGACCTCAAGTTCACCAACCACATGGAGGAGGAGCTTGACGACGTCGAGAGCGGAAAACGCTATTGGAAAGAGCTTATCAGGGAGTTCTACAAGGATTTCAGCACCGAGCTCGAGGAGGCCGAAAAGGCTCTCGACGGTGTGCGCATTAAAGTTCCTGACGAGCTGAGCGACGAATACTGCGACGTCTGCGGCAGGCAGATGGTCGTAAAATCCGGACGCTTCGGAAGATTTCTGGCTTGTCCGGCCTATCCCGAGTGCAGCTTCACAAAGCCACTGGTCATAGAGATGCCGGGCAGGTGCCCCGCCTGCGGCAGCAGGATACTCAAGCGCACCTCCAAAAAGGGCAATACCTATTACGCCTGTGAGCGCGGCCCGGAATGTCCGTGGCGCGGGACCGCTGCCGACGGAAGCGAGATAAAAGGCTTTATGACGTGGTATGTCCCCACAAAGGACAATTGCCCGAGCTGCGGCAAAACGCTTTTCAAGCCCGGCGGTAAGGGAAGAATGAAGGCCTTCTGCATAAACGAAAACTGCAAGGACTTCGTACCCGAGGATAAACGCGGCTATAAGAAGAAGCCGGCGGCAAAAAAGACCGCGGCAAAGAACAAAACAACAAAAAGCAGCAAGGAATAAATACATGAAAGAAGTCACTGTCCTCGGCGCGGGTCTTGCCGGAAGCGAATGTGCGTGGCAGCTTGCAAAACGGGGGATAATGGTCCGGCTTTTCGAAATGAAGCCGGAAAAGATGACCCCTGCGCACAAGTCGCCGTACTTCGCGGAGCTTGTCTGTTCAAACTCCCTGCGCAGCGACGAGCTTTCAAACGCCGTCGGCCTGCTCAAGGCGGAAATGCGCAAAATGGGCTCTATAATAATGGAAAGCGCCGATGCAAACCGCGTACCGGCCGGCGGAGCTCTCGCGGTGGACAGGGAAGGCTTTGCGCGGTATGTTACCGAAAAGCTCACCGCCTGCGATAATATTGAGCTGATATCAAAGGAGGCGACCGACTTCCCCGATGGCGAACTTGTAGTTGCGACAGGCCCTCTGACAAGCGACGCTCTGGCGGAAAAGCTGACGGAGCTGTGCAACGATACCGGCCTGCACTTTTACGATGCGGTCGCGCCCATCGTCACGCTCGAGAGCGTGGATATGGACAATGCCTTTTTTGCTTCGCGCTATGACAAGGGCACACCGGATTATGTAAACTGCCCGATGGATGAGACGGAGTACAAAGCCTTCTGGAAGGAGCTTTGCGGCGCCAAGGAGGCCGCCGTCCACGGCTTTGACGACGGCGGTGTGTTCGAGGGCTGCATGCCGGTCGAGGTCATGGCCCGCCGCGGCGAGGATACACTGCGATACGGCCCCTTAAAGCCCGTGGGTCTGCGTGACCCGAGAACGGGGAAGGATAACTACGCCGTGGTGCAGCTCCGGCGCGACAACTCGGACGGCACGATATATAACATGGTCGGCTTCCAGACACATCTCACATGGGGTGAGCAGAAGCGCGTCTTTTCCATGATACCCGCCCTGAAAAACGCCGAATTCGTGCGCTACGGGGTTATGCACCGCAATACCTATCTCAACAGCCCGAAGCTGCTGGACAGGTACTATCGTCTCAAATCCGAGCCGCGCATCAGCTTTGCCGGTCAGATGACCGGAGTCGAGGGATATGTTGAGTCCGCGGCCTCGGGTATGCTGGTCGGTATTGAGACCGCCGCGCGGCTTTTGGAGCTCCCGCCGGTTGATTTCCCGCAGGAGACGGCCATCGGCGCGCTCGGTCTGTACATTTCCGGCGGCAGTGTCGGGGATTTCCAGCCGATGAACATTAACTTCGGCATCATCACGCCGCTTGGCTATCGCGTCAGGGGCAAACGTAATAAAAACGCCGAGATTTCCGCAAGAAGTCTCGCTGTCATAGACGAACTTATGAAAAAGGAGGTCTTCGGCTGTGAAAATAATAGTTGACGCGATGGGCGGCGATAACGCACCCGAAGCCATTGTAAAGGGCTCTGTTTACGCAAGGGACAAGCTCGGGGTGGATATAACCTTTGTCGGCCGCAGTGAGGATATCGAACGCTGCCTCGGCGATACCGACAGAAGGGGCATTGATATAGTTGACGCCCGCGAGGTCGTCACCATGGACGACGACCCCAGCACCGCGACCCGCCGCAAGAAGGATTCCTCCATGACGGTCGCTCTGAACATGGTTAAAAACGGCGAGGGGGATGCGATGGTGTCCGCAGGCTCGACCGGTGCGCTGCTTACGGGCGCGACGCTTATCGTCAAGCGCGTCCGCGGCGTCCGCCGCGCAGCCATGGCGCCGGTGCTGCCCAGCCGTGAAAACGGGCTCATGCTCATTGACTGCGGCGCCAACGCCGAGTGTACGCCGGAGTATCTGCTCCAGTTTGCCTATATGGGCAGCTTTTACGCAAAGCGCGTGATGCACATTGAAAACCCGAGAGTGGGACTTTTGAACATCGGCGTTGAGGAGACCAAGGGCGGTTCGCTGCAGCACGATACATATAAGCTTTTGACTGAGGCCGCCGCGCAGGGCAGACTGAACTTTGTCGGCAATGTCGAAGCGAGCACCATGCTTTTCGGCGGCGTTGACGTTCTTGTTGCCGACGGCTTTTCGGGCAATATCGTGCTTAAAACTGCCGAAGGCGTTGCAAAATGGCTGTTTACCGAGCTCAAGGATGTGTTCAAAAGCAACGCTAAGAATATGCTTGCCGCCGCGCTCGTCAAAAAGGACGTCAAGGGTATAAGCAATAAGATCGACCCCAACCTCGTGGGCGGTACCGCGCTCCTCGGCATCTCAAAGCCTGTGATCAAGGCGCACGGCTCGTCCGGAGACGAGGCATTCTTCGCGGCCATCCGTCAAGCTAAGGCCTTTGCGGAGGCGGACATAGTGGGCGATATCGTCAGGAATATTGATTACATGAAAATTTCGGAAGAAGCGTAATTCAAGTGAAGGAACTGGAAAGAAAATTAGGCTATCGATTCAACAATAAGCAGCTGCTGAAAAACGCGCTGACCCATAGCTCCTATGCTAACGAGAACAGGGGCGAGGGTATGCCGAGCAATGAGCGGCTCGAGTTTTTGGGCGACTCCGTTCTGGGCTTCGTTACGGCAAAATACCTGTACGCCGCGGAACCGGCTCTGCCGGAGGGCAGAATGACCAGGCTGCGCGCCGAGCTCGTGTGCGAGCAGAGCCTATACGGCGTCGCGCAGGATCTGGAGCTCGGCCAATACCTCCGTATGGGTCACGGCGAGGAAAAAAACGGCGGCAGGAAAAGAGCATCAATCCTTGCCGATGCGGTTGAAGCGGTCATAGCCGCCATCTTCCTTGACGGAGGGATCGAGCCTGCCGGGAGCTTTATTGAGCGTATGGTGCTCAGCCCCGAGAGCGTCGAGGCTCACCATGCCTCGGACTATAAGACCGAGCTTCAGGAGCTTGTGCAGCAGAAGCCGGATCAGCTTCTGCGGTATATAGCGGCGGGCGAGTCCGGACCTGACCACAACAAGCTGTTTCTGGCCGACGTCAGCTTAAACGGACGGATCATCGGCAGCGGCAGCGGGAAAACAAAGAAGGAAGCGGAGCAGGCAGCCGCCCGCGAGGCTTTGAAAAAACTCACAGAATGAAAGCAAAAAACAGTATAATACCGGTTTTCGTACCCCATCTGGGCTGCCCGAACGACTGCGTGTTCTGCAACCAGCGCAGGATATCCGGCCATATGTTGCCCGCGGGCGCGGAAACTGTCAGAAATGCAATAGAGAATGCAGCCGCCTTGACCCCACCGGGGACAAAGCGGCAATTGGCGTTTTATGGAGGCAGCTTCACGGCCATCCCCGACGGACAGCAGCTCGAGCTTTTTGAGGCGGCAAGACCGTATCTGGAGGACGGGACGATAAGCTCCATCCGCCTGTCGACGAGGCCGGACGCCATTGACGGCGCGGTGCTTGCGCGCCTTAAAAAGTACGGCGTCACGACCGTCGAGCTTGGAGCGCAGTCCATGTGCGACAAGGTGCTGGAGCTGTCAGGCAGAGGCCACACCGCGAGCGATGTGGAAAACGCTTCGCGGCTTATAAAAGCCGCCGGCTTTGAGCTGATACTCCAGATGATGACAGGACTTCCCGGTGATACGGACGAAGGAAGCATCGAAACGGCGCGGCGCATAATCGCCCTCCGGCCGGACGGCGTGCGCATTTATCCCACGGTCATCGTCCGCGACACGGCTCTGTACGATCTGTGGAAGGCCGGCAATTATGCCGAGCACACGGTGGATGATGCGGTGCGCGTGTGCGCAAAGCTCACGGCGATGTTTGACGAAGCGCACATCCCGATAATCCGCATGGGCCTTAATCCCACCGAGGATCTGTCCGGCGGGGACGCTGCGGGCGGGGCGTATCATCCGGCGCTGGGCGAGCTTGTGCGCTCGAGGATGATGCTCGATAAGGCGAGGCAGCTTCTGGAGGGTACACCTCATGGCAGCAGCGTAATTCTGGGCGTCAACAGCTCGGACGTATCAAAAATGACCGGCCAGCACCGCTGCAATATCAATACGCTTAAAACCGAGCTTCGGCTCAGATCCGTAAAAATTCGTGAAGCAGATGTAAAAAGCGGCGAAATTGCCATTCTGAGCCTTGATTAAGGATAGAACTTATTATAAAATAAACAGTATGCAATAATTTTTCATGAGGTAGAGCACTTGTATTTAAAAGCATTGGAACTGCAGGGCTTCAAGTCCTTTCCGGACAAGACCCGCATAACATTTGAAAAGGACGTGACCGCGATAGTCGGGCCCAACGGCTCGGGCAAGTCCAACATAGCGGATGCGATATTGTGGGTCATGGGCGAGCAGCGCTCCAGAACCTTGCGCGGCGGCAAGATGGAGGACGTCATATTCGGCGGAACGGAGAAGCGCGGCGCGCTGGGCTTTGCCCAGGTATCGCTCATCATAGATAATGCCGAGCGTATTTTCGACTGTGACAATACCGAAATCATGCTCACCCGCCGCTATTACCGCAGCGGCGAGAGCGAGTACTATATAAACCGCGAAGCAGTAAGGCTCAAGGATATAAACAGTCTGCTGATGGACACCGGTCTCGGCCGCGACGGTTACTCTATCATAGGCCAGGGCAGGATAGCCGAGATCGTTTCGTCAAAAAGCTCCGACCGCAGAGACGTCTTCGAGGAGGCCGCGGGCATATCCCGTTACCGCAGCCGCAAGGAGGAATCCGAGCGCAAGCTTGCCAAAACCGAGGAAAACCTCTTGCGTATAAACGACAAGATAGATGAGCTGGAACTCCAGGTAGAGCCTCTGCGCCGTCAGTCGGAGACCGCGAAAAAATATCTCATTCTCAGGGACGAGCTCCGCGTGCGGGAGATATCCGTCTGGATGGCGAGCCTTGACAGGCTGCGCAGTCAGGCCGAGGCAGTAAACAACGATTATGAGAACGCAAAGCGCGAGCTTGACGAGGCCCACCGAAGTCTTGAGGCGCTCTACGCCTCGTCCGGCAACATATCCGAGCGTATGCATGAGAAGGATATGGAGGCGGAAAAGGCCAGAGAAAGGCTGTCAGCAGCCGAAGGCAGAGCCGCCGAATGCGACGCCCGCGCGGCGGAGCTCAGAGCCAATATAAAAAGCAGCGGTGAATCCGTAGACCGCATGAAAGCCGATATCACCGAGGCGGAGACCCGTGTGAGGGAGATCGGCATACAGATAGAGGAAAATCAGGCGAGGATCACCGAGCTTACCAAAACTCTGTCCGAGCTTTCCGATAAGCAAAACAGCAGCGCAAACGTCATCGAGGGCTGCCGTATGAAGCTTCAAAGCCGCGAAAACACCGCCGAGCTGCTTCGGGAAAAGGTGAGCCGGCTTTCGGTGGACTGCCGCAGCATGGACGCCCGTATAGATATGCTCTCCGAGATGGAGAAGGAGTACGAGGGCTTTTCCAAGGCTGTCAAGACCGTCATGCGGGAGTCGGCAAGAGGCAACCTGCGCGGCGTTCACGGCCCTGTTGCCAACCTTGTAAAGGCCGATAACGAGTGCGCCCTTGCGATAGAGACCGCTCTGGGAGCCGCGATGCAGAATATAGTCGTCGACAGCCAGAACGACGGCCGGAGCGCGATAGAAATGCTCAAGCGCACCGATTCGGGAAGAGCGACCTTCCTGCCGGCTGACACCGTGCGCGGCGCCGTTATGCGGGACGCGCCCGTGAACGACCCGGGATTTGTGGGAGTTGCCTATGACCTTGTTTCCTTTGACGTTAAGTACGATGGCATATTTGCCAATCTGCTGGGCAGAACGGTAGTCGCGGAGACGCTGGCCGATGCCGTGCGTATGTCAAAGGCAAACGGCAACCGTCTGCGCATCGTGAGCCTTGACGGACAGCTCATTAACGCCGGAGGCTCCATGACAGGCGGCAGCGCGGCAAAAGGCACGGGCATACTTTCGCGGGCAAACGAGCTTGAGGCGCTCAAAAAGCGCAGGGCAAAGCTCGAAAGCGACTATAACTCAGCATCCGCCGAGCTTGATAAGGCCAGAACAGCCCTGTCCGGCCTGCGCTACGAGCTGGATATGGCACTTGAGGATCAGGCCGAGATACTTCGGGATAAGGCGTCCCTGGAAGCCGAGAAGCGCACGACCGAGGCGGCAGTCAGGCAGTTTGAGCTGCTTATGGAGAGCCTTTCCGGCGACAGCGAGCAGCGGTATAAGGCAATCGAAATGGCCGAGGCTTCGAGAAAAGAGCTCGGGAACGAGCTTGATGCCGTTTTGAAGCAGCAGAAGCTTATCATGGCCGAGGCCGAGAGCATACGCGCGGAGATAAGCGAGATAATCAACAAGCGGCTTGAGCTTGAGGGCCGAAGGACCAAGACCGATAAGGACACTCAGGAGCGCAACCGTGAGCTTTTGGAGCTTGAGCGCAGATGCGCATTATTTGAGCAGAAGAAGCTTGCCGCTGACATGGAGGAAAAGCAGCTTCTGGACAAGCTCTGGGACAACTATGAGCTGAGCCATTCCGCGGCTCAGGAGCTTCGTCAGCCGGTCGAGAACATCCAGAAGGAAACCCGCGGCATAAACGACCTGCGCCGTCAGATATCCGCCCTCGGCACGCCGAATATCGGCGCGATTGAGGAATACGAGCGCGTCAGCAGCCGTTATGAATTCCTGACCGGCCAGCGGGACGATATCGAGAAGGCAAAAAAGGAACTTTTGGGTATAATTAACGATGTGACCGCGGAGATGCAGGAGGTCTTTCTCAGTCAGTTTAAGCTCATTGACGAGAAATTCCGTGAGACCTTCCTTGAGCTTTTCGGCGGAGGCAAGGCGTCGATCCTGCTTGAGGATGAGACAGCCCCTCTCGACTGCGGTATAGAGATCAAGGTGCAGCCCCCGGGCAAGGCGGTATCGAACATAAGCCTTCTGTCAGGCGGGGAAAAGGCGTTTGTGGCCATCGCGCTGTATTTTGCTATTCTGAAGGTGCGCCCCACGCCCTTCTGTGTGATGGACGAGATAGAGGCCGCGCTTGACGAGACAAACGTCGTCCGCTATGCTGACTATATGCGCCGGATGTGTGACAGGACGCAGTTTATCGTCATAACTCACCGCCGCGGCACAATGGAGGAGGCCGATCACCTGTACGGTGTGACGATGCAGGAAAAGGGCGTGTCCAAGATCATAGAGCTTGACCTTGAGCAGGCGCAGAAAACTATAGAAACAGACATAAGCTGAGGAGGATCAAATGGGCTTTTTTGATAAAATGTTCTCGGGACTCAGCAAGACCCGAAAAAACATCGAGGAACTTGAGGAGGTCTTCCGCAATTACGATATCGATGATATCGACTTTTATGATGAACTTGAAGAAATGCTCATCATGGCCGACGTCGGCGGAGAGACAACCGCGAAGATCATGTATGATTATAAGCACATTCTTCTCCGCCGCCGAATCATGAAGGGCAGGGACGCCAAGGCCGCGTTCGTGGAGTATATGCAGGATATGCTCGGCGAAATGGACACGGAGCTGAAGCTAAAAACAAAGCCCTCCGTCATCCTCATGGTCGGAGTAAACGGCGTCGGCAAGACCACGACCATCGGTAAGCTCGCCGCCCGTCTGAAGGAGGACGGGAAAAAGATACTTCTGTGCGCCGGCGATACCTTCCGCGCCGCCGCCGCTGAGCAGCTGGGCATCTGGGCAGAGCGCGCGGGGGCCGACATAGTGCGCCACGAGGAGGGGGGAGATCCCGCCTCCGTCGTGTATGACGGCATCTGCGCGGCCAAGGCCAGAAATGCCGATATGATAATCATCGACACCGCCGGCAGGCTGCACAACAAGGCAAACCTCATGAATGAGCTCAATAAGATAACCCGCGTTATCCGCCGTGAGCTTCCCGAGGCGGACGTGGAGACTCTCATGGTGCTCGACGCAACTACCGGTCAGAACGGCCTTATCCAGGCAAAGCAGTTTCTTGAAACGGCGGGCGTCACCGGTATAGTCCTGACTAAACTCGACGGCACCGCCAAGGGTGGAATAGTGTTTGCCATCGCAAACGAGCTCAAGCTGCCCGTCAAGTATGTCGGCGTGGGAGAGGGCATCGACGATCTTATACCCTTCAACCCGAAGGAATTTGTGGAGGCGCTGTTCAAGTGAAGCTTATTCTGGCAAGCAATAATAAAAAGAAGCTCAGGGAGCTCGGGGAGATCCTGTCCGATATGGATGTGGAGCTTTTATCTCAGCGCGAGGCCGGCTGCGATTTCGAGGTGGAGGAGACCGGAACGACCTTTGCCGAGAACGCCTACCTTAAGGCAAAGGCCGTTGCCGACGCGACAGGTCTTGCAGCCGTTGCCGACGACTCCGGCCTTATGGTGGAGGCTCTCAACGGCGAGCCCGGCGTATACTCGGCGCGATACGCCCCCGGTGGGCACGAGGCGAGCGATAAGGAAAAATACGAATATCTGCTCTCAAAGCTCGTGAACGTGGAACACAGAGCGGCAAAATTCGTCAGCAGTATATGCTGCATCTTACCTGACGGAAGTATTATCAGGACCGAGGGCGAATGCCGCGGCGAGATACTCCGTGAGCCCGCGGGCGCCGGCGGCTTCGGCTACGACCCCGTGTTCATGCCGCAGGGCTATGACAGGAGCATGGCTGAGCTCGGAACAGATGTAAAGAACCGGATATCCCACAGAGCGAACGCGCTCAGAGAATTCAAGAAGAAATTGAGGGAACTTAATGGCACTTACAAGTAAGCAGAGAGCCCAGCTCAGAGGTCTGGCGATGACCGAGGATACGATCATCCAGATCGGCAAGGGCGGGATAACGGAAAATACGGTAACGCAGGTAAAGGACGCGCTGACGGCGCGCGAGCTGATAAAAGGCCGCGTGCTTGAAAGCAGCCTGCTGACGGCGCGCGAGGCCGCCGACGCTCTTGCCGAGGCCTGCGCCGCGGAGACCGTTCAGACGATAGGAAGTAAATTCGTGCTGTATAAACGCAATGCAAAAGAGCCTAAAATAGCTCTTGTGAAAGAAAAGAAAAAATGAAGATTGCAATTTACGGCGGCAGCTTTAATCCGCCCCACTGCGGTCATGTCGAGGCCGCCGCCGCGGTCATGGAGCGCCTGAAGCCTGACAAAATGCTCATCATACCGGCAAGCATACCTCCACACAAGGAGCTGTGCATCGACAGCCCAGACCCGCAGGAGCGGCTGCTGCTGACCCGGCTTGCCTTTTCTGAGCTTGAAGGCGCCGAGGTGTCCGACATCGAGATACTGCGCGAGGGCAAAAGCTATTCCGCCGAGACTCTGGAGCAGCTCATGCGGCTTTATCCGGGCGCGGAGTTCAGCTTTGCAATGGGTACGGATATGTTTCTGAGCTTTGAGCAGTGGCACCGCTTCCGCTTCCTGCTTGAGAACATGACGCTCGCGGTGTTCTGCCGAAGCTGCGGCGATGACGCGGAAATACTCGCGCACGCGGAATATCTCAGGAAGGAGTACGGCGCGAAGTGCGTTTTCGTTCCGCATGAGCCGCGGCCCATGTCCTCCTCCGACATACGCGATATGCTCCGCCGCAGGATGGGCGTTTCATATCTGCCGGAGAAGGTGTATGAGCGGATAATCGAGAAAGGAGACTACGGCGCAAAGCCGGAGCTGTATTGGCTGCGCGGGAAGGCTCACGGCATGCTCAAGCCCAGCCGGGTCGCCCATGTCATAGGCTGCGAGGCCGAGGCGGTGAAGCTTGCGCTCAGATGGGGGGAAGATCCCGAAAATGCCGCGGAAGCCGGAATATTGCATGATATTACAAAAAAACTTGTATTATCCGACCAATTGATATTGTGCCGGAAGTATGGTATTATAAACGATAACGCTGAGGAGCAGAATTTCAAGCTCCTGCATGCCAAGACCGGAGCTGCGGTCGCGCGTGAGCGCTTTGGCATAAGCGATGAGGTTTATAATGCCATCAGATGGCATACCACCGGAAAACCCGATATGACCCTGCTGGAGAAGATCATATATATGGCCGATTACATAGAGCCGAACCGTGATTTTCCGGGTGTGGAGGAGCTCAGAAGGCTCGCCTATGAGGATCTGGACAAGGCTATGGCGCTGGGGCTTGAAATGAGCCTTAAGGACATAAGAAGCAGCGGACAGGAGCCCTATAAGGACACAGTCGAAGCCTTTGAGTGGTACAGTCAACTAATGAATAAGCAATAAAACCGGCGGCCCAGCCGACAGAAGGGAAACAAAGATATGCAGTTATTCGGAAGTAAAAAAGGCGGTAAACACAGCGGCGGCGCAAAATACGAGGATAAGAGCGCGGCTTCTGACAATCATGACGTCGAATATGAGCCCGCTTCTCAGTCCGGCAGTGTTGAGAAGATCAAGGCGAAAAGGAACAAACAAGAAAAAAAGAAGAAGACCCGCAAGGTCCTTTTGACCATACTTATAATTCTTGCTGTACTGCTCGTGGGAATATTTTTCGCGATAGAGCACTTTACCGAGGCGCCCGATGTGGACGGTAATGGCCTTAAGGGCGATGACGGCGATAAAATCGAGGCCGGCGTCACCAACGGCCGCTACAACGGAATGTACACTTTTATGGTCGTGGGACTCGATAAGGTCGGCAACAATACCGACACCATTATGGTCGGATGTCTCAACGTCGTTGACGGCGAGCTGAATATCATAAATATACCCCGTGATACGCTTGTAAACACAAACTACAACGTCAAGAAGATAAACTATATCTATCCCGCGTGCATCAATAATAATAAAGACGCTATCGGCGAGCTCAAGGCGGGCCTTGAGGATATGCTCGGCTTCGGCATAGACAAATATGTGGTCGTCGATATCGCCACTGCCGAGCAGATAGTCGACACCATCGGCGGCGTTGAGTTTGACGTTCCGGTTGATATGCACTTCAAGGACCCGAAGCAGGGCCTGTATATTGACATTGACGCCGGACTGCAGAAGCTCAACGGCGAGCAGACCGTTCAGGTGCTCCGCTTCAGAAAAACCTATGCCGGCGGCGATATCCAGCGCATCGGCGTTCAGCAGGATCTCCTGAAGGCTATGGCAAGCCAGCTTCTGAGCCTCGGCAATATCCCCAACATCGGACGCCTGATCGAGATCGTTGAAGACAATACGGAGACCGATATGACTGCGGACAACATCCGCTTCTATATCAAAGAATTCCTGCTGCTGAACAAGGATAATATAAACTTCTATACCCTTCCCGGAGACACCTCCGGCAGCATCTTCGGAATGAGCTATGTTTATCCCTACATTGACGAGTGGATCGAGCTTGTCAATGATAAGATAAATCCCTGGGAAAAGAAGATAGACGTCAGCAATATCGACATGGTGACCTACTCCAACGGAAACTTCTATTCCACCACGGGCGAGCTTAAGGGCGGAGTGACCTCCTTCATGTTCTATGAGGCCGGCACATCGGTCGCCGGAGCGGGAGTGTATCCCTATACAAGTACGAGCACCAATACTGCTAATGAGGATGATAATTCATGATGACACCGAATGAAGTCGTAAAGATAGCCGCAAAGGCTCTGAGCGACAAAAAGGGTAAGGACATAACGGTCCTGAAGACGGACAAGCTCACGACTTTGTGCGATTATTTCGTCATCTGCACCGGCACCTCCTCTACCCATATAAAAGCTCTTACAGACGAGATCGACAAGGCTATGAGCGAGGCCGGCGAGCCTCCGCTCCGCCGTGAGGGTTTTCGCGGCGGCAATTGGGTGCTGCTCGATTTCGGCTGCGTCGTGGCACACGTTTTCACCGAGGAAGCAAGAGACTTCTATAAGCTGGAGCGCCTGTGGTCCGACGCCGAGGAGATAAGCCTCTCATCCCTTATAGGCCCCTGCTAAGGGGCGTTCGGATTGCCCAGACGGGCGAAAAAACTAACTATAAGGGAGATATAAAAAATGAAATACGATTTTGCTGCAATAGAGAAAAAATGGCAGGCAATATGGGAAGAAAAGAAGCCCTACGCGGCCGTTACCGGCGATAAGAGCCGTCCCAAGTTCTACGGACTTATCGAGTTCCCGTACCCCTCCGGACAGGGACTGCACGTCGGCCACCCCAGACCCTTTACGGCGATAGATATCGTTACGAGAAAAAAGCGTATGCAGGGCTACAACGTCCTTTTCCCCATCGGCTTTGACGCCTTCGGCCTGCCCACGGAAAACTACGCTATCCAGAACCATGTCCACCCCGCGGAGGTCACAAAGAAAAACATCAAGCACTTCACCGACCAGCTCAAAATGCTCGGCTACGGCTTCGACTGGGACCGCTGCGTGGATACCACCGACCCGCAGTATTATAAGTGGACGCAGTGGATATTCCTGCAGATGTTCAAGCACGGACTTGCCTATAAGAGCAATATGATGTCCGTCAACTGGTGCACGAGCTGCAAGTGCGTGCTCGCCAACGAGGAGGTCGTCGAGGGCGTGTGCGAGCGCTGCGGCAGCCCCGTTGTCCGCAAGGAAAAAAGCCAATGGATGCTCGCTATCACGAAGTATGCCCAGCGCCTTATCGACGACCTTGACGACGTGGATTACATCGAGCGTGTCAAGATCCAGCAGAAAAACTGGATCGGACGCTCTACCGGCTCCGAGGTCGACTTCAAGGCCACGAACGGCTGCACTCTCTCGGTGTACACCACCCGCTGCGACACTCTCTTCGGAACGACCTACATGGTCATTTCCCCCGAGCATAAGTATCTTGCCGAGTGGAAGGATCAGATAACGAACTGGGACGAGGTACAGACCTATATCGACGAGGCCTCCCGCAAATCCGACCTTGAGCGCACTCAGCTCAGCAAGGACAAGACCGGCGTTCGTATTGAGGGCATCGAGGTCATAAACCCCGTTACCGAAAAGGCCATGCCGCTGTTCGTGTCCGACTATGT
>CALZAG010000020.1 GCA_945613045.1 uncultured Clostridia bacterium
TCAGTATCCTGTCAGCTTCCTTGTATTTAACTTCTCTGAGTATCAGTCCCTTTGTGGTCTTGAACATATGTACCCTGCTCACCCTCAGGGCAGGAGGTCATCCTCCGCCCTGTCTTTATTATTATATTTTTCCGCCGCCCTATGCATAAGCCAGCACAGCGGATCGCCTGTATCGGCAAAAACCTGCCAGAAAAATTCATCGTTCATATACGAACCTCCACTGCCGTTAGTATCTGACGGAGCGGCTGGTATATGAGTGGTAATTATTCCGAAAATCCGAAGTTGCGGAGCTGCGCCATGGAGTCGCGCCAGTTTTCCTTCACCTTGACCCACGTCTGAAGAAAGACTTTAGTGCCCATAAACGCTTCGATATCATTGCGCGCAAGCTCGCCTATCCTGCGGAGCATGGCGCCCTGCTTTCCGATGATGATGCCCTTGTGGCTGGCCTTTTCGCAGAAGATCGTGACGTCCATATCGATAATGCCGTTTTCACGTTCGGAAAATTTTGTAACCTCTATTGCGATGCCGTGAGGTATCTCCTTGTCGAGGCAGAGCAGCAGCTTTTCGCGCACGAGCTCCGCGCATATCTGTTTTTCCGGCTGGTCGCTTATCATATCGTCGGGGAAAAGCTGAGGCCCCTCGACGGCATACTTTTCGAGCTGCTCCATAAGCTCGTCCAGTCCCTCTCCGTTTTTTGCTGATATGGGGATTATCGCGTCGAACTCACAGGCGGCGCTGTATACTGCCATGACCTCCAAAAGCGCGCTTTTTTCGACGGTATCGATCTTATTTATCACAAGCACGGCGGGAACACGGGCCTCCTTGATGCGGGCTATGAGCTCTTCCTCCTGTCTGCCGATATTTGCTATCGGCTCAATGAGCAGCATGACGGCGTCCACATCCGCAACGCTCTCCTTTACAACATTCACCATGTAGTCGCCCAGGCGAGTTCTCGGCTTATGAAAGCCCGGCGTGTCCATGAGTACAAACTGGGTATCGCCGCGTGTGACCACGGCGCTTATCCTGTTGCGCGTCGTCTGCGGCTTGTTCGATACTATAGCTATCTTCTCGCCTACAATTGCATTTGTAAGGGTCGATTTGCCGACATTAGGCCTGCCGCATATGGTTATCATTGCTGATTTTGTTATCATCTCACGTTTCCTCCATTATCTCTTTCTCGCGCTCTCGCATCTGCGCTTTCATTGGGCCTTCATCAACATGATCGTAGCCCAGCAGGTGCAGAACGCTGTGTACCGTAAGGTAGCATATCTCGCGCTCAAAGCCGTGGCCGAGCTCCTCGCCCTGTTCGGCGCAGCGCTCAAGGGATATCATCATGTCTCCGAGCATCACGGCTCCGGTCTCGGGGTCTTTTTCGCACATGGCGGGGTCAAACTTCCCCGCTTTCAGCTCGTTTAGCGGGAAGGAAAGTACGTCGGTGGGCCTGTCCACCCCGCGGAAATCGCGGTTAACTTCATGTATGCCCTCATTATCCGTCAGCATGACGCTTACAATGCAGGGACAGCCTACGCCCTCGGCATCGAGAGCTCTCTGAACGTATTTTTTTATAAGCTGCGCCGCATTATTATGCCCAAGGTCTTTTTTCTCGCGGCTTACATATATCTCGTGCATGGTCACTGCTTCTTTCTTTTGTATGTTCCCATTTTGCGGACTGGCTCCGGCGGGTTTTTCTTATCGTACACCTCGTAGGCTTCGATTATCTTCTGCACGAGCTGATGGCGCACGACATCGGCCCCGGTCAGACGGCAGATAGCAATATCGTCAATGCCTTCAAGCACCTTCATGGCTACCTTGAGGCCGCTTACCTTGTCCTCGGGCAGGTCGATTTGGGTTATATCGCCCGTTATCACGACCTTTGAGCCGAAGCCTATGCGCGTGAGGAACATTTTCATCTGCTCACGGGAGGTGTTCTGAGCCTCGTCAAGGATTATGAAGCTGTCGTCAAGCGTTCTGCCGCGCATATACGCGAGCGGCGCGACTTCTATATTCCCGCGCTCCATATACTTCTGATAGGTGTCAGCCCCCAGCATATCAAACAGCGCATCGTACAGCGGCCGCAGATACGGGTCGACCTTGCTCTGAAGATCGCCTGGCAGAAAGCCGAGGCGCTCGCCCGCTTCGACGGCTGGGCGGGTCAGGATTATCCTGTTTACCTGTTCCGCCCTAAACGCCGCGACTGCCTCCGCAACGGCAAGATAGGTCTTGCCCGTGCCCGCTGGCCCGATGCCGAGGGTTATCGTATTTTTGGCGATGGCGTCACAATAGGTCTTCTGGCCGAGGGTCTTTGCCTTGACGGGCTTTCCCTTGGCCGTTATGCACACAACATCGCTTGCAAGCTCGTTTATCTTCGATTCCCGTCCCTCCGATACAAGCTTGAGTATATACCGCACGCTCTGCGCGTCAATATTCTCGCCTCTCGCGGCGAGAGTGAGCAGACCGTTTATTGCCTTTTCCGCGTTCATCACGCTCTCGGCCTCGCCGCAGACATGGATCATATTATCCCTGTCAAGGACTTTGACGCCAAGCTCCGTCTCGATTATCCTTAAATTCTGATCGAAGGAACCGAACACGCTTATAACGTGCTCCATTCTTTCAACTTCTATCGTTCGTTCAATCATATGCCGCCTCCTTGGCAATGTTCTCTCTGCACTGGGCGCGCAGGGTCACGGTCAAAAGCGCGTCATCCTGCGAGACGCTGAAATTAGCCGAAACGATCTCGCCGCCGTCTATCCTGCGCTCAAGCTCCTTTATTAGCGTTGACTTGAGTCTTTCGGCAGCCTCGTTTACGTCTATCTGAGCCGTTTCGGTCTCGTACTCTGCCGTGCGCTGGGATGCAAATCCTATCGGCAGCACAAAGGCTTTGCCGAGGGATATGTATCTTAATTTATTTATTTTATCACAGCTAATGCTGTTATTTCTACTGTCAGAATAAAAATTTATACGCTTTTTCCCGATGACTACGGAAAAATCGCTGTCCTTTCCTGTTTTTTCAACTTTGCGCTCCTCATAAAGAGGCGTCTGCGCACTTATCTCGTACCATGTGTCCGCCTCGACGATCGCCATTGCTCGGACATATCTGTCATCCCCGGTCTCACTGTCCATAAGGGCGCTCACGAGTATATCGCCCTTCACAACTGTATCGCCCGCATAAACAAGCTGCTTTCCCTCCAGCACCGACAGCTTAGTTATTATTCCGCTTTTTTCGGCAATAATATCGCAGGGCGCCTTTTCGTTTATTATCTCCGGTTTTTCAATGCGCTCGTGGATTACCACCACCGCGCGTGAATTGCTGACGTTAAGGCTCATCCATGCTATGTCGGGCATTTTCATCAAAATACTGCTGCGCACCTCCTCGGACGAAAGAGCAGGCCAGAACGCGCCGTATTCAACGCCGCACTCGGACAGCGCGCGCATTATCTCGCCGTCTGAAATGTTCTCATTGCCTTCTATATCAATGCTCCAAAGGAACATTGACGATATAGCCAGCAGTTTGATGCACAGTCCGCAAAATATGCAGAATATCCAGCGTCTTTTTATGGCTCTGCTGATATTTTTTCCGCCCCTGGATGCGATATGCTTTACCTCGCAGCCGTTTTTACCGTTTTGTCCGCTCAATTTCGGATAGTCGGACGCATGGATCGTCATATATATCGCAAAATCATCGCAAGGGCTTGTATCCCAGAATTCAATGCCGTTTTCGGCGCAGAAATTCAGCAGGCTCTCAGGCTGAGCTCCCGTGACCTCGAGCCGGACCGTTCCCCGGGCAAGATCATACAGCTTATTCATGTCATTCAAACTCCAGTGAAATAATTCTTCCGCATATGAGCATATCCTTCTTATCCATTGCGCCTATGCTCAGACCGTCCCCGCGAATTATCAGCTTTACTCCTCCGCAGTCGACTTCGGTCGTGTTTTCTCCGTAACTGATTATCCCGTGATGGTTTTCTATCATCAGTCGGCGTCTGCCGCAAAGGCTGAGCTTTGTGCTGCCCGCGAGCGCGTCGGCCGGAAGATCAAGCCTGTCGGCAAGAAGCTCGGCCTTGTCGTTAAAATTACCCATCAGCAGCTCACCTCCGCAGTATAAATCTATGCCGCTGCACATAGCTTAATACATGGACAAGGAGCTGATGAAAACGAAAAGGCTTTTTTACATATCCGCCGCCCTCGGCCTCTTCGCCGCGCTGCTTATTTTCCCTCTGGCCGCGTCAGGCGCCGTGAAGGACGGGCTCAGTATGTGCGTAAGGGTCATAATCCCGTCTCTGTTTCCGTTTTTCGCCGTGACAAATCTTTTAAATGAGCTGGGCGTATCAAAGCTTGCGGGAAATGCCCTATCTCCCTTGAGTTCAAAGCTTTTCGGGGTCTCCGGTCAGGGCGCCGCGGCGTTCATAATAGGAGTGACGGGCGGATATCCGCTCGGCGCTTCCTACATTGCGGGGCTCAGGCGGCAGCAGCTCATAAGCTCGGACGAGGCTTCGCGGCTCCTTATCTTCTGCAACAACTCGGGGCCGGCGTTTATTATCGGCGCCGCCGGTATAGGCATATTCAAATCGTCCTCCGTGGGTTTTTTCCTGTACGCCGTCCATATCCTCGCCGCCCTTATCTGGGGCGTTATACTAAGCACCGGCGGCAGCGGCGATATATGCTATGACGACGACGTTCTGGCAGAAAAAAGCGTTCCTGACGCTGTTACAAACGCGATAAAAAAATCCGCCGAAGCGACGGTGAATATCTGCGCCTTTATCACCGCCTTTTCGGCGCTTAACGGCATTCTTGACGCGATGGGCCTGCTCTCATCTGTCTCGGGCGAAATGTCTCGCGGCACCGGCGCAGAGCTTTCCTGGTGCAGGGCGTTTCTGGCCGGTATCCTTGAGCTCGGAAACGGCATTGGCAGTATGGAGGGGCTTTCAGTATCGCCCATAAACCTTGCTCTCACCGCTTTTATCCTGAGCTGGGGCGGGCTCTCGGTTCATTTTCAGAGTTTTGCAATGATCTCAGGTACTGATATAAAAACCGCCCGATATATGATCGGACGGTTTTTGATAGCGCTTACGGCAGCCGCGCTGGCTCTGCTCGGCGGAGCGATATTGTATTAAAATACAAGTATTCCAACCACCGCCGAGGCGGCGATGAATACTATAGGGTGCAGCTTCTTCGTCGGCTTGCACCATCGCGTAAAATACAGCAGCAGGGCCGCAAGTATGATGGCCTTGATGTTGAAAACATCCGCGAAATTGCCCGTTTCCCTGAATACGTCAACATTGAGCAGTGATATCCCGACCACGAGCACACCCGCGGCGGCGATAAGCCCGGTCGACGCCGGACGCAGCCCGTAAAACGCAGCTTCAACATATCTGTTTCTGCGGAATCTGTCCAGCACGGCGACTATCAGCAGAACTATGATTATGCCGGGGGTTATTATGCCGAGGGTCGCGGCTATGGAGCCAGGGATACCGGCGGTGGTAAAGCCCGTGTAGGTCGCCATATTTATGCCTATGGGTCCGGGCGTTGACTCGGAAACTGCCAGCATATCGGCTATCTGATCGTAGGTAAACCACGCCGTCCTGTCCGCGATATCGTATAGAAACGGCAGAGTGGCCATACCTCCGCCCACAGAGAACAAGCCGATCTTAAAAAACTCCCACCAAAGGCGAAGAAGTATCATTTATTCTTCACCCCCAGGCAATTTATCGCAATACCCGCCGCTGCCGACAGTATGACGAACAGCACCGGAGTCAGGTCGGTAAGCAGGGACGCAAGCGCAACCGCGATAAATATAACAAGGCACTTCCAATCGACCACCGAGCTCTTCCAGAGCTTGAGCACCGCGTTGAATATCAGAACGCAGACGCATACGCGGATGCCGGCAAAGGCGTGTTTTACCGCAGGCACATCGGCAAAATTTGAAAGCAGAGCGGCGATCACGGTGATGATAATGAGAGCGGGAAACACCGTTCCCAGCGCTGCGACTATGCCGCCGATATTGCCCTTGCGTTTCTGTCCGATAAAAATCATGGTGTTGACCATGATGATCCCCGGAAGGCACTGCCCGATGGCGTAGTAGTCAAGGATCTCTTCCTCGGTCACCCATTTGCGCGTCTCCACGACCTCGCGCTGGAGTATCGGCAGCATGGCGTAGCCGCCGCCGAAGGTCATTATGCCGACGCGGAAGGATGCAAGGAAGATATCGAGCAGTTCTTTCATTTTTTAAGGTTTTCCGCGTATTCGGAATACTTTTTGAGCTTGGCGTCACATTCGGCCTTGTCCGCACCCTTGCAGAGGATATAAACCTTGATCTTTGGCTCGGTGCCGGAGGGGCGCACGATAAAACTTGTGCCGTCGGCAAGCTCGAAATACAGCACGTTTGAGCCCTTTATCGGGGTCTCGCCCATAACTCCGAGCTCGGGAACGGTGATGCTGCCGTCGGAATAATCGCGGAGCCGGAAGACCTCGGTACCCGCTATCTCCTTGGGAGGTTCGCTGCGAAGCTGCGCCATAAGGTTTTTCATTTTGGCAAGACCGTCAAGGCCGGGCATTACAAGGTTAAGCGTCTTCTCGGCATAGCGTCCGTACTTCTCGTAAAGGCTTTCCATCGCCTGCTTGAGGTTCATGCCCTTGTCAAAATAATACGCGGCCATCTCAGCTACCATCATAGACGCGGTAACTGCGTCCTTATCACGGACATAATCGCCCATCATGTAGCCGTAGCTCTCCTCATAGGCGAAAATATACTCGTAGCTGCCGGCTTTTTCCCACTCGGCGATGCGCTCGGCCATGAATTTGAAGCCGGTGAAGGTATCTTCAAAGTGAACGCCGTTTGCCTCGGCGACGGCCTTGGCCATCTCGGTCGTGACGATGCTCTTGACGGCTCCCGCGTTGGCGGGCAGGGTTCCGGCTGTCCTGCGGGCGTTTATAACATAGTCAAGAAGCAGAACGCCGAGCTGGTTGCCCGTGATGGTGGTATAGCTTTCGCCGTCGCGCACCATTACTCCTATACGGTCAGAATCCGGATCGGTGCCGATAATAAGGTCGCTGCCGACCTGCTTTGCAAGATCTATGGCAAGATAGAAGCCCTCGGGATTTTCAGGGTTGGGGCTTTCGACAGTGGGGAAATTGCCGTCAAGCACCATCTGTTCCTTGACAGGGTAAAGCTGCGTGACGCCCAGACGGTGCAGAGCCTCGGGGACGAGCTTATATCCCGCGCCGTGGAAAGGCGTGTACACTATCTTAAGGCGGTCGGCAACCTTTTGGACAACGTCTTTATTAATCGCCTGTTCGAGCACCTTCTCAAGGTATGCTTCGTCAGTCTCGGCGCCGATAAGCTCTATGCGCCCGTCGCTCACGGCCTCGTCAAAGTCGCAGCTTACAAAGTCGTTGAAGATATCGAGTCTGCTCATCTGATCGGCGATAGCCGCCGCGTGCTGCGGAGGAAGCTGTGCGCCGTCGGACCAGTAGACTTTATAGCCGTTATATTCCTTGGGGTTGTGCGAGGCGGTTATATTCAGACCTGCTGTCGTGCCGTAGTAGCGAACGGCAAAGCTCAGCTCGGGAGTTGGCCGCAGCGCGTCGAAAATGCGCACATGGATGCCGTTTGCTGCCATGACGCAGGCTGCTTCCCTTGCAAACAGCTCGCTATTATTGCGGCAGTCAAAGCAGATCGCTATCCCCTTTGACATTGCCTCGGCACCCTCGGCCTTTATCACATTGGCAAAAGCCTGAGTCGCATGGCGGATAACGTGCACGTTCATCTGATGCAGGCCGAGCTTCATCGTGCCGCGAAGGCCGGCGGTGCCGAACTCAAGCGGGGCAAAAAACCTGCTTTCTATCTCCTTTTCGTCGTCAGCGATAGCGTTGAGCTCTGCCCACTCGGCCTCGCTCAGCGCGGGGCTGTCCAGCCAGAGCTGGTATTCGTCCTTATAATTCCTCATATTCTGCGCTCCCTTCGGTCAAATTGACAGCGTCTTCATACATAGTTTTAGGAACATATATTTCAACACCCGGGCCGCTCACTCCGAGAATGAGTCTTCCGAAATCGCCGTCATTCGGGTATTGTCTTACACAGGGTATCCCATATGCCTCAAGAAGATTGACTATCATCTCATCCGTCATGTCAAGGCATTTGCAGTGGGTCAGGAAAACGGGCTCGACGGGTTCACCCTTTTCATCCTTGGGCCAGCGTTCAAAAAGTTCGCCGGTCAGGCGTCTGCCCCATTCGAGCTTGGCATTTTCGTCCATAAGTACCTCCGTTATTTATGATATCTCGAGCCCTCGGTTATTTTAAAGCAGCGGTAGATCTGCTCGGCAAGCATCACGCGGGCAAGATGGTGCGGGAATGTCATCTCGCTCATTCCGAGGCGCATATCGGCTTTCTGTTTAATGCGCTCGCTCATTCCAAAGGAGCCGCCGATGATAAAGCATATCCTCCCGCGTCCGGACACGGCAAGCTTATTGAGCTTGTCCGCAAGCTCTTCGCTTTTGAGCTGCTTTGCGCCGACGCACATCGCTATCACATAGGCGTCCTTGCCGATCGCTCTTTCGATTTCAGCCGCTTCCTTTTCCAGGGCGGCCGCTATCTCCTTATCTGACGCTTCTTCCCTAAGCTTTGTTTCGTTAATTTCTACACAGTCAAATTTGCAGTAGTTTGACAGGCGCTTAGAGTACTCTGCAAAGGCGTCGATATAAAACGGCTCGCGCAGCTTTCCGACGCATATGAGTTTTATACTAAGCATTTTACTCTCTCTCCTACCGTTACTGCAAGCAAATTATTCATCGGAGCGACACTAATTTCAGCATTTTCTGTCGAAACTGCGTCATTAACAGTGTTATAGGCAAGCTCCGGAGTGTTATTCTCGCGGCTGAGATGCCCTAATATTATATGCCTTGTGCCGGATTTTGCAAGATGCAGCGCAAGTTTTCCGCTGTCATTATTGGATAAATGCCCTCTCGGAGAGATAATGCGCTGCTTAAGGTAATAGGGATATGGGCCCGTTTTGAGCATTTCAACATCGTGATTTGCCTCGATAAGCGCAAGCTCCGCTCCCTCAAGGCCGCGGACAAGCTCATCGCTTATGCTGCCTGTGTCGGTCGCATAAGCAATAATGTTTTCACCTTCAAAGCGATAGCCGACGCTGTACGCCGCGTCATGGGGAGTACGGAAGCAGCTTACAGCAATGCCACCGAGTTCGGCCTTGTCATCCTCGGGCATGCAGTTTAAATTATTTGTTATCTGCGGCTTCATCCCGGCCAGAACACCGCAGAGAGCCTTGGGAGCGAACACCTTTACGCCGTAATGCTTCACCAGCATGGGAAGCCCGGAAATATGATCGGAGTGCTCATGTGTTATGAGCACTCCGCACAAATCCCGCGGAGTAAGTCCGAGCGTCTCAAGGGCGGCAAGCGTCCTGCGCATGGATATACCCGCGTCTATAAGTATATTCGTTCTGCCCTCGGTAATGAGGCTGCAATTTCCTGTCGAGCCGCTGGCAAAAGTTACTATACGCATATTCTTATCCTATGGAAATTACCTTTTCTCTGATATCAGGTTCATCGGGGTATTCGGCTATGGTGATGTCGGCGCCCAAGGCTCTCAGCTTGCCGACAAAATTCTCATAGCCGCGTTCAATAAAGTGGATATCTTCAATTTCTGTGACGCCGTTTGCACACAGGCCGGCGATCACCATTGCGGCTCCGGCACGCAAATCACAGGCCATCACCGGAGCACCGGTGAGCTGTGCGCCACCTTCAAAGATGGCTATTCTGCCGTCGACCTGTATATCAGCGCCCATTTTGCGAAGCTCGTTGACATACTTAAAGCGGTTGTCGTAAATGCCCTCGGTTATGACGGAGGTGCCGTTTGCCATGCACAGGAGAGCGCCCATCTGAGGCTGCATATCGGTGGGAAAGCCGGGGTAAGGAAGCGTCTTGATATTTGCCCTGCGCAGATGTCCGTTGCCCTTGACGAGCACGGAATCCTCGTATTCCTGCACGATCGTACCGGTCTCGCGGAGCTTTGCGGAAATACAGTCCAGATGCTTGGGGATTACGTTTTTGACAAGCACCTCGCCGCCGGTCGCAGCCGCTGCTACCATATATGTTCCCGCCTCTATCTGGTCGGGAATAATGGAATAGCTGCCGCCGTGAAGCCTTTCAACGCCGTTTACCTTAATGGTATCCGTACCGGCTCCGCGGATATCCGCGCCCATGGAATTTAAGAAGTTTGCAAGGTCAACGATATGCGGCTCTCTCGCTGCGTTTTCTATGATCGTCCTGCCGCTGGCCATGGTTGCCGCCAGAATAATGTTCATAGTGGCGCCGACGGAGACCTTATCAAGATATATTTTTGCTCCATGCAGCTTGCCGTCCGGAACCTCGGCGTACACGAAGCCGTTTCTCACATCCACTTCCGCGCCGAGAGCAGTCATTCCCTTGATATGCTGATCAATGGGCCTTACTCCGAAATTGCATCCGCCGGGCATTGTGGTTTTCGCGCTTCCGAAACGGCCGAGCATAGCGCCGATAAGATAATAGGAGGCGCGGATCTTGCGCATCAGCTCAAACGGCGCATCGCAGAACCTAACATTGCGGCTGTCAATCTCGATCGTGCCGGGGCACAGAACGCGCACCTTGGCGCCGAGCTGCGAGAGAATGGTCAGCAGCATATCTGTATCGCTTATCTGCGGCATATTCTCAATACGGCACACGCCGTCAACCATGAGTGCCGCCGGAATGATAGCAACCGCCGCGTTTTTTGCTCCGCTTATATCAACTTCGCCCTGAAGCGGTTTTCCACCGTTTATGACGTATTTTTCCATATGTTACACCTTTCATTGACGCCGGAAAGCATCGGTTAGTAATTATAGCATAGGGCCGGGGGGTAAGCAATTAGCAAATGTAAACAAATCGTAACTATTTCTCAGCGTCAAGTATACGTTTTGCTTTAAGAACCGCGATAATAGTCTTTCCGTCGTCTATCTCGCCGCTCATGACCATATCGGCAAGCTCGTCGATATGATGCTTTTCAACGCTCAGGAACTCGCCTTCATCCGGATGGCTTTCGCCCTTGTGAAGGCCGCGTGCCATGTAGATGTGCAGAAGCTCGGTCGAAAAACCGGGGGAGCTGCAGTCCGGTCCGAGATATATTATCTCATCGGCGGTAAAGCCGGTCTCCTCTGAGAGCTCGCGCACGGCACATTCTTTCGGATCCTCGCCGTATTCAAGCTTGCCCGCCGGAGCCTCGAGCATCAGCTTCCCGAAGGGATAGCGGAACTGCCGCACACAGTAGCAGTAGCCCTCATCGTCAACGGGCAGGATCGTCGCGCCTCCCGGGTGCTCGACCACCTCGCGCCGAACTACGCTTCCGTCGCACAGTTCGGCGAGGTCAAGCCTGACATTTACTATCACGCCTTCGTACTTGAGCTCACCATCTATTCTCTTCTCAAAACAGTCCATAATGCGCCTCGGGAAAAATAATATTTCGCTTTACATAATGCTTTATTAGTATAGCACCTCTATTTATATATTTCCATATTTTTTGTATGGAAAATCAAAATTTTTTTCGTTAAAATTTGTTTTGTAAATAAATTTTTTCGGAGCTTTATTTGCTTTGACCGCTTTTCGTAACCTTTATGTAAAATTGTAAAATCAAGGAGATTTATATTATGTCATCCGAAACGGTTTTAGATAAGACTCTTGCTCTTATCATCGAGGGAAACCACCCTTCAAATGAGCTTATCTGCTCACGGCTTAGGGAGGCGATGTCCTCTGGCAGTCCGGAATTCTGTAAAAATATTGAAGCAGATATTTTTACATACGGCAGCAGCACCCTGGTGCTCGCCTACCCTGCCCCTCCGCTGCGGAACAGGGTCGGCGAGAGCGCAATAAGACTGCGCCGGATATGACTATTTCAGATCTCCTGTTGCGGGATTATCAATCAGTTTTCCGTCTTCAGTAAATCTCGAGCCGTGACATGGGCAATCCCATGTACGCTCCTGCGAATTCCATTTCAGGGCGCAGCCGAGGTGCGGGCAGCGCTTTTTGCTCGGTGTAAGCAGATTTACGACCGCCTCAAGCGCGTTTGCCGCAAGCTGCGGACGCAGTATGCTCCGCGAGGGGGAAAACAGCCGGGCATACTCGTTTTTGCGGCCAAGAAGCATGTCCGTTAGTATCGAGGCCGAGACCATGGCGGAGCTCATCCCCCATTTGTTGAAGCCTGCGGCAACAAGCAGCTCCGGAGTATTATTAGAATAATATCCAATATATGGCATGCCGTCGAGCGTCATGCAGTCCTGAGCCGCCCAGCGGTACTTTTCGACGGCTTGAGGATAGTTTCGCGCAGCAAAGCTTTCAAGCTCCGCCCAGCCTCCGCCCTGCTTTCCCGTCCGGTGTCCCCCGCCGCCTAACAGCAGCAGGCCGCCGTAGTTTCTGAAGGACATACCCTTTTTATCTTCGTCGACATACATCCCTCCGACATTCTGAGCATTCTCAAGGGCAATAACATAAGAGCGGTGCTGGTACATCTTCAGAAAGTAACTGCCGTGCTTGTTGATAAAGGGAAAGTGCGTGGTGACGACGACCTTTTTAGAGTTTATATCGCCGGCAGCAGTCCGCGCCTTGGTGCCTGTGAGCTCGAGCACCTTTGTGTGCTCATATATGCTCAGGCCCTTTGCAATGGCAGATACGAATCTCAAAGGGTCAAACTGCGCCTGAGCGCTGAATTTTACGGCGCCGACAGTCCTCACGGGCAGTGGCAGATTTTCAACGAGCTCTGCGGGATATCCTATCTTCCCGAGTGCGGTCATCTCTTTTTCAAGCTTATTTCTGTCGCTCAGCGAGTAGACGTAGCTGTCCTTAGTCTCAAATTCGCAGTCGATATCCGCGCACAGCTCGCGGTATTTTTCAAGCGCAGCCTCATTTGCGGATAAATACATCCGCGCCTCCTCTACCGAAAACTCGCGGACGAGCTTATCGTAGATAAGTCCGTGCTGAGAGGTAATCTTGGCTGTCGTATTGCCTGTTATGCCGCTGCAGATAGTCTCCGCCTCCACGAGAGCGTAATCCACGCCCTCCTTTTCCAGCATATAGGCGCAAAGAATACCCGCCATACCGCCGCCTATTATCAGAACGTCGGTTTTTAGATCCCCCCGCAGCTTCTCAAACTCCGGCAGCTTTGAATCATTTTTCCATACTGATAGCATATAAAAACACCGCCCGCAGACAATAAATCTCATTTTATTGTCTGCGGGCAGCTTAATATTATGCATAAGATCAATTTTTAAAAAATCGGAGCAGGCGAACAGCCTGCTCCGACGTGGAGCTGGTGGTGGGAATCGAACCCACAACCTTCTCATTACGAGTGAGATGCTCTGCCATTGAGCCACACCAGCAGCAACACATGGCATTTTAGCATATGCGCACAATAAAGTCAATTGAAAAAAGAATTACAATTTGTATATACAGCCATACTTATACTCTCAAAAAAACGAAATACCGAATTCTGAAAAACTTAAGTTATTCAAGTATTCTTTCGCGCTCTAAACCATGTAAATTAAGTTTACATAATTATTATTAATAATTATTTTGCAAATAGTTATCAACATTTTCAACAGAGTTTTCAACACTCTTTTTTATAGAAATACCATCATAATTTGTCGATATGTAAAATATTCTCAAAACCGCAAGTCGAATTGGGTAACAACTCAGAAACAAAAATTTGTTTACATAAGGCCAACTTTGTTAAGAGATTGAAACTCTTTACCGGCAACGATAATATGGTCAAGCAGTTTGATATCGACAAGCTCAAGCGCCTTCCTGACAAGCTCGGTGCAGTACTCGTCCTCCTTCGAGGGCAGCGGCGGACCCGCGGGGTGGTTATGGGATATTATAACGCTTGCGGCATTACTTTTAATAGCCGTTTCAACAAGCATACGCACTCCCACCTCGGTGGCGTTCACAACGCCGCGGCTTATCTGCTTGCAGGCGATTATCCCGTTTGCCGAGTCGAGCAGCAAGGCGTAGGCAACCTCATTTACCTCAAACATGAATTTCGCGACGAAGTATTCCCCGGCTGCGCTGATGCTGCTGATAACGTTCTTCGGCACACTTTTTTCCTCAAGGTAGCGCTTTCCAAGCTGCGGAGCAAGCTTTATAAGCGTCGCCGCATTATCGCCGACGCCCTCCACCGTTTTGAGTTCCTCGAAATCAGCCTCGAAGACCGCGGTGAGAGAGCCGAAATGCTCTATGAGCTTATGGGCAAGCACATTGGTATTCTTTCGGGGAACTGCATAAAACAGAAGCATTTCCAACAGATTGTGGTCATTAAACCCTTCCAGGCCGGCCTGAATAAAGCGTCGCTTCATTCTCTCCCTGTGCCCGTCATGCACACCCGTTCCCATTCTCTTTCTCCTTACAGCTCCATATTTGCGTATGCGTTAAGGTCGCTTCCGGCAACGTTGCCGGCCAGATACTCAAAGTAGCCCTGACAGCCGATCATCGCGGCGTTATCGCCGCAGAGGCTCAGCGGCGGCACATAAAGCTCGCACCCTGCCTTTTCCGCGGCAGCCTTGAAATCGGCTCTGATGCGCGAATTTGCCGCGACTCCGCCGGCAATGGCTATCTTTTTGTAGCCCAGCTCCTTTGCCGCGAGCATCGTTCTCGGCACCAGCGAATCGCTGACGGCGGCGGTAAATGACGCCGCAAGGGACGCCTTGTCAAGCTCCTCGCCCTTCTGCCCGGCATTGTGGACGATGTTGATAACAGCGGTCTTGAGCCCTGAAAAGCTCATATCGTAGGGATGCCCCTCAATATGCGTCCTCGGAAGCGGATACTTTTTATCGTCGCCGCCCTGGGACAGCAGGTCAATGGGCTTTCCGCCGGGATAAGGCAGGCCGAGGACGCGGGCGGTCTTGTCAAAGCACTCGCCGGCGGCATCGTCACGTGTTGCGCCGATGATCTTAAGCTCCGTGTAGCTTTGCACATCAATGATAAGCGTGTTGCCGCCTGATATGGCAAGGCACAGAAACGGCGGCTCAAGCTCCGGATAGGCTATGTAGTTTGCCGCGACATGGCCTTTTATATGGTGCACCGGTATCAGAGGCACGCCGAGACTGAGGGCCGCCGCCTTAGCAAAGCTGAGTCCCACGAGCACCGTACCGATAAGCCCGGGCGCATAGGTGACGGCCACGGCGTCTATATCGCTTTTGGATATCCCCGCGACCTCTATTGCACGCTGTGCAAGCCGGGATATCACCTCCACATGACTGCGGGAGGCTATCTCCGGCACAACGCCGCCGTAAACCGCGTGCAGATCGGCCTGAGAGAACACCTGATCGGTTATTACTTTTCTCCCGTCCTCAACCACCGCGACCGCAGTCTCGTCGCAGGAGGACTCAAACGCAAGTATTTTCATTGCTCTTCCTCACCAAGAAATCTTGTCATAAGTATCGCGTCCTCGGTCGGACGCTCATAATATTTTCTGCGTCTGCCGACTTCGGCAAAGCCGTGTTTTTTATACAGCTTAAGCGCCGCAAGGTTGCTTTCGCGCACCTCAAGCGTGACAAAGCTGAGCTTTTTTGCCCGGGCCCGGATAATGAGTTCTTCAATGAGCATATCCCCTATCCCCTGCCTGCGCCGCTCCGGCGACACCGCGACATTCGATATATAGCCCTCATCCAGAACATACATTAGCCCGACATAGCCGACTGCCTCGCCGTCGTCATCCTCGGCGGCAAGGAAGATGTGCATATCATCGGGAAGCTGCTTAATAAGCATCTCCCGCGTCCACGGCACGGAAAAGCACTGCTTTTCCATGGCCTCAATGGCATCGATATGGTTCAGGCGGGCGTCAGTTATCCTTATCATCAATAGGCCTCCTGATTAAGCTCGTCTATAACCGCGAGCACCTCGTCCTCAACGCGCGTGATGCACTTTTTCCAGCCTATCGGCAGGACGGGCGGCATTATATCGTCCTCGGCAAGGCACATGATGCGCTCGTCAAGCTCCTGATACTCCGCTGCAAGCTCATCGGCCTGCTGCGCGGTCATGCACAGCACAACGTCGTTATTTTCAATAAGCGTCCGGTCAACAGCATAAGGAATACTTCTCGGCAGGGATATCCCAAGCCCGGCACAGCATTTTTCAGCCCTCGGGTCGATACGCCCGTCCTGCCTGAGCCCTGCCGAGCAGCAGCTTACGTCGGGGCAAACGCTTTCCTTATTCGCGTTAAACACAGCTTCCGCGATCAGCGACAGCGTATTGTCATCGCACACAAACAGTATGCTTTTAACATCAATTCCATTAAAGCCGCACAGCTCCGACTGCCGCTCATCCCAGCGCTCAAGGCTTCTGTCGCCGGCCTGACTTTCAATATGATGCGTCA
>CALZAG010000021.1 GCA_945613045.1 uncultured Clostridia bacterium
GCATCAAGGAAGAGTACCAGGCATTCATGGCACTTGACCAGCAGGGCAAGCTCGATGCCATCCTCCACGGCGAGAAGCGCCTTGGCCGCCTTTATGCAAAGGGCGCAATGGCGACTGTACGTCGTGAGTGGCGCGGCATCAAAGACACCGCATATGACTTCTATGAGTGGGTCCGTATGTGGGGTATGCTCCTTATGACCTTCTCCAAGGACCTTATTCCCGCGCTCAACAGTGCTCTGCACTACCGCTGGATGATCTCCTACTTCTGCTGCCACGGCTTCATGGATAAGAACATCATGGGTCTGCGCGGCCGCGCACTCAAGATGGCTCATATCCTTATTTACGATATCTTCCGCTACGTTGCAGAGAACCTCGTGTTCCTGTCCAAGGCTGACCGCAAGAACGGCAACAGCATCGAGCTGAACAAGAAGCTCGTTACCTTCGACGAGATGACCATGGGTCAGATCATGGCCGGTTTCCCCGACCTGCTTGGTATTCCTCACCAGCTTCTGCCCGTCTTCCTCGTATCCGAGATCGACCAGCTCACCTGCGTGCCTTACATCGACGCAGTTGAGTCCTTCGGACTTCCCTCCGATACCTGCCCCGTTCCTTCTTCCGAGTGCGGCGCTCTGGTTATCGACGCTCTGCCTGACATGGGCTGCGGCTTTATCTCCAGCTCCATGCCCTGCGACGGCTCCACCATGGCATCCTCTTACTTCGCCCGCCGCTTCCCCGATATCCCCGTGTTCCATCTCTGCTTCCCCGTACGTTACGAGGACGAGTCCGTTCTGCAGAGCGCAGCTGAGGATATCAAGGCCTGCATCAAGTTCATTGAGGATCAGACCGGCGCAAAGTGGAATTGGGATGCATACTTTGCCGCAATGAAGCGCTTCAACAAGGAGACCTCTTACGAGCTCGAGAAGTGGGAGATCAACAAGACTCCTTATCCCCAGCTCCTCGGTCCCTGCTACGAGCTGTTCCGCAAGTGGAACTACGAGATGGACGGCGGCATCGATCCCCGCGTCATGAAGACCTGCGAGAAGGTCAGCAAGCTCATCCGCGAGGCATATGAGGATCGCGACGAAGCATGGCCCGGCAAGATGAAGTACCGTGCAATCGTCTGGTCCTGCCCCGCACACTACTATGCAAACTTCTCCAACTGGGCTGCCAACTGCTGGGGCATTGACGTCCTGGTAGAGATGGAGTCCCTGAACTTCACCAAGCCCCTCGAGACCGAGGACAAGGAAGAGGCTCTCCGCGACCTGGCCCGTCTGTACGAGCGTATGGTCATGCGCCGTCACACCAACGGCGGTTACCAGAACGTCGTTACCGAGCTGTGGAAGCAGTGCGAGGATTGGAACGCAAAGCTCATCCTCATGTACCAGAACGTTGCCTGCAAGAACATGGCTACCGTTCAGGGTCTGCTGGATGACCAGGGCCGTGAGCGCGGCTACGATCTCATCTGGATCGAGCACGACCTTATGGACCCCAGAACCGTTTCCCGCCGCACCATGCGCGACAAGGTCAACGAGTATATGCGTACCGTTATGGGTGCTGAGCCTATCGATCCTTCTCTCGTCGAGTTCGAGGACGAGGTCTGCATGTAATATTTCTGAGTAAAAGCTACAGGACTTCTTATCCTTAAGCTTTGCTCTTCCTCTCCAAATCGCAAACACTCTGTTTGTGATTTGGCAGAGAATACTTTAGAGGCTATGCCTCATGGATTTTATTTGAATTTGGAGGAAATTATAAATGAAATACTTTGGCGGCTGCGACGTAGGCTCGACCTACACAAAGGCAGTAATACTTGACGAAAACGGCAAGATGGTAGCGGACACCACGATCCGCAGCAAGATCAATTCCGAGGCATCCGCAGTAGCGGCAATGGAAGAAGTGTGCAGCAAGGCAGGCCTGAAGGACTCCAAGGAGCTTGCATACCTGATCGGTACCGGCTACGGCCGCAACAAGGTCCCCTTCGCAGATGAGAACATCTCCGAGATTTCTTGCCACGCAATGGGCGTACATATCACCGATCCTACCGTTAAGGCGATCATCGATATCGGCGGCCAGGACGTCAAGGGCATCAGCATCGACACCGACGGCACCGTAAAGAACTTCGCAATGAACGACAAGTGCGCAGCAGGTACCGGCCGTTTCTTCGAGGCAATGGCACGTTCCTTCGAGATGAGCCTGCCTGAGTTCAGTAAGCTCGCTCTGACCGCAAAGAATGTCATCCCCATCACCGCACAGTGCACCGTTTTCGCAGAGTCCGAGGTCATCACCCTGGTCGGCGAAGGCAAGCCGATGGATGAGATCGCAGCAGGTATCGAGATGGCAGTTGCAAAGCGCTGCTTCGTCATGGCGAAGAAGGCCGGCGCGACCGACAGCATCACCCTGACCGGCGGCTGCGCAAAGAACGACGGTCTGAAGGAAGCCATCGAGCACGTGCTGAAGCTGAAGGTCGTCAACCTGAAGACCGACCCCCAGCTTATGGGCGCACTGGGCGCTGCCGAGTATGCACGCCAGAAGGGTCTTGCAAAGAAGTAATTTCAGCGTATTTTATAAAAACAGGAGTCTCAAGACGAGGCTCCTGTTTTTCGCATATTGCGCGTGCGTATATTTCGGTACAGGCCGTCATAAATTAAATGGCGGGTGATTTAAATGAAAACAGACTGGAAAAGGCTCGGCATTGCCGTGGCTGTGCCTCTTGCAGCGGGCGGACTGTCCGCGCTGCTGACAAAGGACAGCATGATATTGTTCGAGGCGGTCAATAAGCCGCCGCTGTCTCCGCCGATGTGGCTGTTTCCTGTGGTATGGAGCATATTGTATATACTCATGGGCGTTGCCGTCTATCTCGTGTGGGTATCGGATAAGCCTAAGCGGAAAAAAGAGATCGCCTTTGTTTACTATGCCATTCAGCTCGCCTTCAACTTCGGCTGGAGCATAATATTTTTCGAGATCTCCGAGTACCTGGCGGCGTTAATATGGCTGTGCATACTCTGGTTTTTCATACTTTTGACCACGATTCAGTTTTTTTCCATCGACAAAAGGTCGGGATGGCTCATGATCCCGTATCTGCTGTGGGTTGTCTTCGCTGGATATCTGAATTACGGTGTCTATATCTTAAACTGAAATTGAGGGCGCCTGAGGCGCCCTCAAAGCATTGATTTGATTTTTTCCACGCGCTCACGGACCGACTCAATGAATACCGCGGCGTCGAGGCTGTAAGCCATTCCGTCAAAGCCCCTTTTGAATCCGGCGGCGACTCCGTCCGGACTGCCGGCAAAGAATATGCAGAACTTGTCTGCCCTGCGGCAGGCATTAATTATGCGGTCGAGAGCCGACTGGAAAGCCGCATTGTCAAACTCGCCGGGGATTCCCATGGAAATTGACAGGTCGTAGGGTCCCACGAATATGCCGTCGACGCCGTCAAGGGCGGCTATCTCGTCAATGGCCTCGAGCGCACCGACAGTCTCGCACTGGGGGATGACCAAGGTCTCGGCGTTAAAAAACGCCATGGTCTCGGGCACGCTGCCGAGACCGTCAAAGCCCCAGCTATCCTTGCGGGAAGGGCAGAAGCCCCGCTGACCTATCGGACAGTACTTTGCATAGGAAACTATTTCCTTGACCTGCGAAACGCTGTGTACATTGGGGATAATAAGACCCTGTGCGCCGACGTCGAGAAGCTTCAGTACAGCCGGGCGGCTGGTTTCCCTTACTCTGCACAGCGGCGTGAGCCCCGACAGCTCGGCGGCGCGGATGAGCTGAGCGCTTGTCTCAGCCTCGATGGGGGAGTGCTCGTTGTCTATGATGACAAAATCAAGGCCGGTGCGGCCGAGACACTCCATAAGGTAAACGCTTGCGGTGTCAAAAAACATACCTACAGGCTTCTTGCCGTTTTTTAACTTCAACTTAAGAGCATTTTTCATAAAGATCGTTCCTTTAGTCAGGATAAGCATACGCATAAGCCAATTATACATAAATTTTACAAAACTACAAGTTGTAAAAAGTGCAGAGGAATGATAATATCATAATCATAGTGTAAAAAGTAAAGCGAGGTGTGCGATATGAGTGAATTTAACCGAGAATATCTTGAATTACTGGCGGAAAAGTACCCGGACGAGGCAGCCGCGTGCTCGGAGATAATCAATCTTCGCGCTATACTGGCTCTGCCGATGGGTACCGAGCATTTCATAAGCGACCTGCACGGGGAATACGGGGCGGTGCGGCACATACTGAACAACTGCTCCGGGGTTATCCTTGAAAAGGTACGCAGACTTTTTGAGGGCGAGATAGGCGAGGAAGGCTGCCGAAGCCTCTGCACGCTCATATACTACCCGCGCGAGAAGCTCAGCGCCATGCGCGAGTCTGGCGAGCTGACAGACATGACCCTGAAGCGGACGCTTAAAATGCTGCGCACGCTGGCGGAAACGCTGTCAAGCAAATACACTCGCGGCTATGTGCGCAAGCAGATGCCGCAAAAATGGAGCTTCGTTCTTGATGAGCTGCTGCATATGCAGCGGGATGAGTATTCAAACCAGGTGCGCTATCATGACACCATCCTTGAATCCATTATCTCCACCGGCGCTGCCGACGAGGTAATAAGTGCCCTTGCGGACATAATAAAGCGCCTTGCAGTGGACAGGCTTCATATAGTAGGCGATATATTCGACCGAGGACCGGAGCCCGCAAGGCTTCTGGACGCACTTATGGAGCATCCGAATATCGATATCCAGTGGGGAAACCACGACATACTGTGGCTGGGTGCGGCGGCGGGCAGCCCCGCCTGCATATTCACCGTGCTGCGCATTTCGTTGGATTACGGCAACGCCAATCTCCTTGAGCGGCGCTACGGCATTTCACTGCAGCCGCTGTACAGCTTTGTTGACAAGTATTACGGCGCCGCCTCGGAGAAGAATATAAAGCTTGCCCTGAGCACACTGGGCTTTAAGCTCGAGGGCAGGGTGATAATGCGTCACCCCGGCTACGGAATGAATTCGCGGCTCATGCTCAACCGCTGCGACTTTGTGAACAATACCGTCATCCTCGACGACGGCGTTTACCCGCTGAACACAGATAAGTGGCCTACCATCGATCGGGCCGACCCCTACAGCATGAACGAAGACGAGCTTGCGCTGGTCGAGGAATATGTGTCCCTGTTCCGCGAAAGCCAGTCTCTGCGCCGCCACATGGACTTCATCTACAGATACGGCAGCACATACCTCTGCTGCAACGGAAATCTGCTTTACCACGGCTGCATACCCATGACCGAGGACGGCGAGTTTGCCCGTGTGCGTCACGGCGGTGTGTGGTACTCGGGCAAGAGCCTGCTCGACTATGCCGATATCGTTGTCAAAAGCGCGTGGGCAAAGCACGATGAATCCGCGCTGGATATGATGTGGTATCTCTGGTGCGGCAACGACAGCCCCTTCTCCGGCCGTGTTTTCCACACCTTTGAGCGCGCTGTAGTGGATGACCAAAGCACCTGGGCGGAGCCGAAGAACCCCTACTTCAGCTTCTGGGAGGATGAAAAGGTCGCAGATATGATCCTCACAGAGTTCGGCCTTGACCCCGAGCGCGGTCATATAATAAACGGCCACACGCCCGTCAAGGCCAAGAAGGGCGAAAGCCCCGTAAAGGCGGGAGGAAAGCTGTTTATCATAGACGGCGGCTTCTGCGAGGCATACCAGAAGACCACGGGCATCGCCGGCTACACGCTGGTGTACAATTCACACGGGCTGAAAATAAAATCCCACTATCCCTTTAAGGGTATCGCCAAGGCCATCGACGAGAATGCGGATATCGACTCCGACGCCGTGCAGGTGGAGCGCTTTCCGGTGCGCAGATATATTGCCGACTGCGACTCCGGCGAGCATCTCCGACGCAGGATAGAGGCGCTCGAGCAGCTGCTTTCTGCCTACCGCTCGGGAGAGATACAGCCGAGATAGCGCCGACAGTACGGAACGTCGAATGCAGCAAAAAGGTCATCCTGTAAGCAGGATGACCTTTTTGCTGCATAAGATTTACAGGGTATCTTTAATTTCCTTTGTATTTGCCATATTGACCGCCGCAATGGATATACCGAAAAGTATGAAATACGCGAACATATTTCTCGGATAAAACCAGATATACTCAACGCAGCAGGAGAAGGCTATGCCGATGAGTGCCGCGGCACAGGCAATAAGCACGGGCTTGAGCACGGGTCCCGCACCTCTGCGGGCGACCACGATATTTTTGATGTTTCTCAGCGCCATCCAGATGAAGGACACGAGACCGAGGACACCCACCTCTAAAATCAGCTCAAGATAGAGCGTCTGCGTATGGTATGCTCCGTCAACTGCGCCCCATTGAGCATAGTCCGGATACAGGCTGTTAAATGAAGCGGGGCCGAGTCCGATGCCGGTAACTCCGTAGTCGCGGATCATGTATGATACGCCCTTCCACAGCGCGAGCCTGTGTGCGGCGGAGGTGTCGATATGGCCATTGTTTGAGAAACCTGAGACAAGGCTCATGATCCTTGTCATGATGCTGTCCGGCAGGAACGGAACGGCCATCAGCGAAAGAACGATAAGCGCCGGGATGAGCTTCTTATTTCTGAGCCAAACGTACACAAATGCTGCCAGCATGATGGATATCCAGCCGGAGCGGGAGTAGGTCATGACGAGACCCAGAGCTGGTAAGGCAAGGCCCATGCACAGCACGGTCGAGCGGAGAACGCTTTTCCTCGTACCCGCGAAGGCGGCGCACAAGGGCAGGAACAGCACGATGAACTCCGAGAAGTTGTTTGGATTATCCAGCGTCGAGGTCACTCTGGCCGGAACACCGATATTTGCCCGGAGGTCAGTAAAGGAGGCGCTGACATAGACAAGACCGAAGACCCTCTGCGCGACAGCATACAGCGAGGTCAGCATAAGAGCGATGTATATGAAGGCCATGAGCTTTTCGAGCCGCTTTATATTGCTTATATCCGCCGCGATCACATACATGAAAGCAAAGGACGCCATGTAGAACACAAGAATCCTTACACTGTCGGAAAGAGCGTGGCTGAACAAAAGGCTCAGCACAAGCACGATAGCGAACAGCATGAAGGGCAATCCCAGCTCATCCGGATACATAAGCCGGCGCTTTCCGCAGCCAGCCATGATAAAGTACAGAAACAAAAAACCGAATGCCGCAAGCACCGCGTAGCTGTTATTCCAGAGCTCATGCGGTGTGATGAACATACCGCATATGAAAGCTCCGAGCAGAAATTCAAAATTCAGGAGTCTGGAGCCCCGGCACAGCCTTAATATAAGGCTTGTTTCCGCCGCACTTTTAAAGGGATTCACTACCGCGGCGACGAGCTTTGTTATCACGTCGCAGATAAAGCGAAGAAGCCGCGCAAAAAGAGAATTTGAGTATACCCGCTGGACTGAGTCCGGCTTCCTCAGCAGCTTTACGAGCAGCAGGTCGTTATATGCGTTTTTAAATGATGCCCATATAAGGCTGAGCAAGGCGAAAAAGCGGCTGTCAAGCCAGCAGCGATATACGAAGCTGAGAATTACGCTGTTTTGCAGGAACAACAGCATCTCCCCCTTTCGTTAGAATGAAGAGCATGGCTCAGGCGGCGGGGGAAATATCTGCGATCCTGATGTAGATAACGGATTTTCCGAAATGGATGGTGCGGGTAGCGCCCACGGGATAGAGCCTGCCGTTCACAAACACGCCGTCGTCGGTTACGCTTGCCTCGACCTCGGTGGTAATGGTGACAAATTCCATGCCGACAAGGGGGAGCTTAACGGGCTCGCCGTCGGGGCCGGCTGCATACTCGTACGCCTCCTCGACTTCGACGGAGGTCACGGTGCCGAGTCGAACGTTGGTGGTATCCTCGTATACGGGGTCGCCGACGCTTACGGACTTGCCTGCGCCTGTCGGTGCGTCTGTGGCCGCGTAAGTGATGACCACCTTAGCTGTGTCCGCTTCCTCGCCCTTCTCGGCGGGGGTGAACATCTTCGTGGCAACGAGGATCAGCGCAGCTATCACGATAAGGATAATGAGCAAATCTATTATGTTGATTTTTCCGAAAAGCTTTCCGTTTTTGTCGATCATTGTTTCACACCTCAATAATAAGCATTAAATACGTCCAGAGCGAGCTTTTCCAGATCAAACTCTTCCCGGACCTTCCTAAGGGCGCTGTCGGAATACTCCTTCAGCAAAGTTTCGTTTTCCATCAGCTCAAGTATGGCGTCGGAAAAACCGTCGCTGTTGCCGAAGGGGATCACCTTGCCGCAGACCGTGTGTGTTTCGGCAAGGTCGCGGTTTCCGCCCACGTCCGTCACCACAAGGGGTACACCGGCGTTCATCGCCTCAAGTATGGCAAAGCTCATGGCCTCGTTTTTCGAGCTTGAGTTCAGGTACAGATCCGAGGATTTGAGCATCTGAGCGGAGTCAGTCCTGAAGCCGAGCTGTATCACGCGGTCGTTCATGCCGCTGTTCTGGCACATGACGGCGAAGTTGTCGAACTCCTCCCCGTCGCCGGCTATAAAGCAGACGAAGGGCCTGTCCGTTTTTCGCCGGAGCTTTGCCAGGGAAGCCAGAAGGAACGGAAGCCCCTTTTCCGGAGCGTAGCGGGCCATAATGGACATCACGAAAGTATTGTCCGGGATACCGAAGCTGCGGGCAAAGCTGCGGTCGTACACGCGCTTGCCGGAGGGGCTGACGCCGTTGTAAATGACCCGTATCCTGTCCTTTTTAACGCCGTTTGAAGCCAGGATATCCGCGCCTTGGCGGCACACAGCGATAATGCGGTGGTTAAATGGGGTGAATATGCGATTGAGCAACTTCCATTTTGCGTTCTGATGAATGGTGAGGTGGCTTGTATACACGACCTTGACCCTGCGATAGAAGAGCTTTGACAGAAGAGCAATGATATTTTCTCTCGGGTATTGGGCGTGAATGACTTCGATGCGGTGTTCCCGACAATATGCCGCGAGCCTTTTTGCGGCGCCGAGTGCATTCTTACCGCTCATATCGAGCCGGAGGCAGGGGAAACCCTCGCTTTCGAGAGTTTCGGAAAGCTGACCCGGGATGTTGTAGGCCAGATGGCAGCTCTCGCCCCGGGCAGAGAGAATATGCACGAGATTTGAAACGTATTTCTCCGTTCCCGCCTTACCCGCAAAGTTTATAAGATACAGTATATCCAAAAAATGCACCTCGCTTTTCACATTAATTATAAATATACAATGCACGGAAGAGATTTTCAACAACAAAACTGTAACTCTTATTTAAAAACAATGTCGAACCCTCTGAGCATAAGGGGATTTATATCCGCTGACGCTTCGTCGCCTTCGGCACAGCCGCAGCCGGAAACGTCTATAACGCAGCTCATCATCCCCACTCTGCCGAGGACGGGGCAGCGCTGTCCACTAACCTCCACATACAGCGCCTTATGCTTTCCAAGTGAAAATAGGGCGCTTAGTATGCGGCGCAGCATGACCGGAAGCTGTATGGCTCCGCAGCTTCGCTCAAGCCCGAAGCCGTTATAATAGCCGATGTTGCACAGCGCCACCTTGGTGTCCCGCGACGCCCTCCACGCCGAACCGTAGCCGACTCCGTGCCCTCTGGGCAGGATGCGCAGCTCGGATATGCTGCCGAGGCAGCGCACTGCGTTTTTCAGTCTGCACCCGCCGACGGATACGCGCCCGAGAAAGGCCGAGCCCAGACGCACCGCCCCGCAGCGCATCTCGGGATATCTGAGAAAGGCCTCGGAGCCTGCGCAGTGCAGAAGCCCGGGGTCGAAGCCTGCACGCTTTATCCTTTCGGCGGTGCGCATGAAGCTTCTAAACTGCGCTTTTGTGGCCCGGCTGCTCTGCGGCTTGCTGAAGTGGGTGTACAGCCCGCTTATGCGCAGCGCCGCCGAGGCGGTGTAAAGCGGCAGAAGCTCGCTAAGCTGAGAGGGGAGGAAGCCGCAGCGGCCCATGCCGGTGTCGAGCTTTATGTGCGCCTCGGCCGTGAGTCCGAGCCTTTCCGCCGCGCTTATGAGCCTGCCGGCGTCCTCCTTCGTGCCGACGGTGAATATCACGCCAAGCTTCAGCAGCTTTTCGGTTTCCCGGACATCAGAGACCGTCTGGAGGAATAAAATTTTAATATCTCCGCCTCGCAGCGCCCTCAGCCGCTCGGCTTCGGAAGGCTCCGAGACCGCAAAACGCCTTATGCCGCAGTCGTAAAGAAGTCCCGCCATGTCGTCGAGCCCCAGTCCGTAGCCGTCGCCCTTGACCACCGCCCATATCTCGCTGCCGCCTGCAAGCGACTTCAGTATTTCAGCGTTTCTGCGGATAACGGCGGTATCCACAATGCATTTTTTCATCTCAGAAGTCCCCTTAGCCAGCGGTAAAGCCGTATTGACGAACCGACACAGAAGTTCATGCGTCTGTCAAGTACAAGGTCATATTCCCCGATGAATTCCGTGAACTCACCTCCGAAGCCCTTTTTGAAGCGATACAGGCCATACAGCGGATTATCCTCGCTCAGATCTCCCGATACCCCGCGAAAATCGTATATGCGGCTTCCACGTTCAAGCGCCCAGCATATTATGCTCCACTGCAGCAGGTAGTTCGGCATCTTATCGCGGTGTTCGTTTGCGCTTGCGCCGTACAGATACCACACCTTGTCACCGAAAGCGACGGCGACGGCTCCGGCTATGGGAACGCCCTCGTAATATGCCATGTACAGTCTTGCGCTTTCCCCGAAAATATCGAGCAGGCTTCTGAAGTATTCGGCTCCGCGCACGATGAAGCCGTCACGTCTGCCGGTTATGATCATCAGACGCTCGAAATCATCCACGTCCTCCGTGCCGCCGAGCCTGATCTCAACCCCGCTGCGCTGAGCCTTTCGCAGGTTATAACGCGTCTTTTGCGAAAAGGAGAGGAATATCTCCGAGGCGTCCCTGTCCTTGAGATCCAGGCGGAAAACGAACTTAGGCTGCGCGCTTTCAAAACTCTCTCCGCGGCTGACGCATTCAAAGCCGTGCCGCTCGAGCATGGCTTTGAAGTCGGTGTTCCCGACGGGGATGTCGGGGTCGATTTTTATAACGTAGGCCTTGCAGCGCTTTGCGAGTATCTTTGCCGCCGCTATGAGCCTTGAAAAGGTCTCCTCGTCTCCGGTATCGCATACGGGGCCGCGGCAGGAGTACATCATGCTGCGCCCGAACAGCGGAGCTCTGCGTATAAGAAATGCCATGGAGCCCTTTATTTTTCCGTCCATGCCCCGTACCACGGCGGCCTTGAACTCCCATGCGCTTTTCTGCCTGCCCCACAGGTGTGACTGGGCGAAATGCCCCTTCGGGTGCGCTGCTATGAAGCTTTCGTATTCTGCCTCGGTGTTTTCATTAATAAATTCTATCATTGTCTGACCCCCTTCGGTGGTGAAGAATAGATCGTGCCAACATACGAAAAGCAAACAAAAAGCATCAAAACGCACAACTTTAGACAAAAACATTAAAATGGCTAATAATTAAAAAATTGTCTGAGATTGACTAACCGTGCGTTTGGCTGTATAATTTGTATAGATTAAACAACGTGTATGGTGATCGTAGCTATGAGAACAGAAAGCATAAACAGAAAGCTGCACAAAAAATTCGGAGATAAGGTCATTGCCGAAAAGCGCGATGACTGCATTTACCTCAGCGGAAGCCTTGACAGCTGGGACGACGTGGTTGAAGCTGGCATGACGGCGGCGACAAAAAACTCCCGCTGCCATGTGGTGAACGACATTGTTTTCACCGGAGCTGAGCCCGAGCCGATGCATATGCCCGGCATAAGAGACGAAGCCCTCGAGGGCGAAAGTCCCGATGTTCTTATCATCGGCGGCGGTATATCCGGCTGCTCGGTTGCGAGGGAGCTTTCGCGCTACAAGCTCGATATTCTGCTGCTTGAGAAGGAAGCGGATCTCGCGCTGGGCGCGTCGGGCAGGAACGACGGCGAGGTGCATCCCGGCGTCGATCTGTCCAGGGGCTCGCTCAAGCACAAGTACATCCGCAGGGCAAATCATATGTATGAGGGCGTATGCCGCGAGCTGGAGGTGCCGTTTAAACGCACCGGACAGTACGCCTGCTTTACAAACAAGGCCATGCTGCCCTTCGTGTGGCTTTACGCCATGAAGCGCAGATACATAGACGGCATTGAGGATACCCGCATAGAGATGGGCAATAAGATCCGTGAAAAGGAGCCGGGCATATCGCCCGATGTCGCCTTTGCTATTTCGAATCCGTCCTCCGGCTGCGTAAGCCCGTATAATCTTGTCATCGCCTATGCCGAAAACGCGGTGCATAACGGCGCGAGGGTATCACTGAACACAGCCGTGACCGGAATGGAGCTTGACGGCGGCAGGATAAAGGCCGTTCACACAAACCGCGGCACGCTGCATCCGCGCATGGTCATAAACTGCGCCGGCGTGTATGCCGATAAGATCGCGGAGATGGCGGGAGACAGGTTCTTCACCATCCATCCCCGCCGCGGAACGAATTCGATCCTTGATAAAAAGACCGGCGCCCGCTTTGCCTCCATCGCCTCGGTGACGGGCATAAAGAGCCCAGGACATACCCACACCAAGGGCGGCGGCATCCTGCACACGGCACATGACAATCTGCTGGTCGGGCCCGACGCCGTCGAGACATGGGAGCGGGAGAATACCGCGACGAGCCGCGAGAGCATAGAGCGGGTCTTTGCAAAGCAGAGGCACACCATGCCCACGCTCTCGGAAAAGGATATCATAACCTACTTCACCGGCGTCCGCGCCCCTACATATGAAGAGGATTTCATAATAGAACCCGGCCGCAAAACGGAAAACATCTTCCATGTCGCGGGCATCCAGTCCCCGGGGCTTACCACCGCCCCGGCGGTCGCGGAGGACGTCGCAAGGGCCGTCGCCGATACTCTCGGAGCGGATAAAAACGGCGGCTTTGACCCCGTGCGCCACGCGCCGCCGCATCTTGCCGCCATGAGCGACGCCGAGCGGGCGGAGCTTATCAGGAAAAACCCCGATTACGGCGTTATCGTGTGCCGCTGCGAGGAGGTAAGCCGCGGCGAGATACTGGACGCTCTCCGAAGCCCCGTCTGCGTCCCCACGCTCGACGGCGTCAAAAAGCGCGTAAGACCCGGAATGGGCAGATGCCAGGGCGGCTTCTGCTCCCCGCTGGTGACTCAGATAATTGCGGAATACCTCGGCGTACCGCTGACGGAGGTAAGAAAATCCTCGGCTGAGTCCGCCATCGTGTTCGATAGCAGGAAGGGAGGCCGCTGATATGGAAGAGTATGACGTGATCGTGATCGGCGGCGGCCCGGCGGGACTTGCCGCGGCGATATCCGCAAAGGAAAACGGCGCGCAGGTGCTCATTATCGAGCGCGAGGAGCGCGCGGGCGGAATGCTCAAGCAGTGCATCCACGACGGCTTCGGGCTCCAGCGCTTCGGCGAGCGGCTGGCAGGACCTGAATATGTCGAGCGCTTTATCGACAGGGCCGCCGAGCTCGGGATCGATGTGATGTGCAGCACCTTCGTGACCCGCGCGGAGAAGTCGGATAAGGGTTTTGCCGTGACGGTGGTCAACCGCGATGGCTTAAAGACCCTCGCCGCGAAAAGCCTCGTGCTTGCAACGGGCTGCCGCGAGCGCAGCGCAAAGCAGGTGTTTATCCACGGCACCCGACCCGCGGGAGTGTTCACCGCCGGTACCGCGCAGCACTATACCAACCGTCTCGGCGTTATGCCGACAAAAAAATGCGTTATCCTCGGCAGCGGCGATATCGGCCTTATCATGGCCCGCCGCCTGACCCTTGAGGGAGCAGAGGTACTCGGCGTTTATGAGATTAATCCGACGCCCTCGGGACTTACCCGCAATATACACCAGTGCCTGACGGACTATGACATCCCCCTGCACCTTAGCCACACCGTTACCCGCGTGTTCGGTAAAGACCGCCTTGAGGCGGTGGAGGTCTGCGCGGTGGATGAAAGCCTCAAGCCCATACCCGAAACGGCGGAGAGAATAGAGTGCGACGCGCTCATCGTGTCCGTCGGACTTATCCCCGAAAACGAGCTTGCAGAGAGCATGGGCGTTGAGCTGGATAGTCATACAAAGGGCCCCGTCTGCGACGGCCAGCTCATGACGAGCGTACCGGGCATATTCTCCTGCGGCAACGCCCTTCATGTGAACGACCTTGTAGATTACGTCTCCGCCTCCGGCGAGGAGGCCGGCAAAAACGCGGCGCTGTACGCAGTCCGCGAGCGGCGGAGCGTGGATATACATATAGGCGACGAATTCATGTATCTTGTACCGCAGCGGCTCGACCTTAACGCGGATAATTCAAGGCTCAGCTTTTATTTCCGCTCAAGCTCGGTGCTGGGCAAAAGCGTCCTGCGCCTGAAGGTAGACGGCGCGGAGGTCTGGAAGCGCGGCTATCCCTTCCTGCGCCCGCCGGAGATGCAGCAGCTCGTGCTGGACATGACGAAATTCGGGATAACAGACGCTTCCGACGTGCGTTTTGAAATTGAGGTGGCGGAATGAAAGAATTTAGCTGCATAAGCTGCCCGAGAGGCTGTCTGCTCCATGTTGAGGAGGAAAACGGCGGCTTTACCGTGACGGGAAACAGCTGCCCGAGGGGCCGTGAGTTTGCGATAAGCGAAATGACGGCGCCCAAGCGCACCATCTGCTCGGTGGTGAAGACCGTGTTCGCCGACGCTCCCGTACTCCCGGTGAGAGTATCGGCGGATATTCCCAAGGAAATGATATTTGACGTGATGGGCGAGATAAACTCCGTAACGCTCACCGAGCGCATAGGCCGCGGCGATATCGTTATCGAAAACGTGCTGGGTCTGGGCGTTGACGTCATATCAACAAGCGATCTATTAAAACAGAATATATATGCATTAACGGAGGGATAAGTAATGAGCAAGCCTTTGATCCTCACCTACGATGTGGGTACCCAAAGCACAAGGGCGATCCTTGTGGATAAGGAGGGAAACATCGTTGACAAGGAGCAGGTAAAGTACGCGGAGCCGTATTTCAGACGGCGTCCGGGCTGGGCGGAGCAGAAGACCGACTTCTACTTCGAGCATATGTGCACAGCCAGCAGGGCGCTTATGGCGCGAAACGCCGACAAGGCGGGGGATATTATCGCCTGCGCTATCACCGTCATAAGGGATACGCTCGTGTTCCTTGACGAGAATTATAAGCCCACACGGGATATCATCCACTGGCTCGACGCACGCAAGTGCCTGTACGACGATCCCTTCCCGCTGTGGAAGGAGGCTGCTTTTGAGCTCATCGGCATGGGCAAGGGCACAAAGATCGCGTACAGGACTTCAAAGGTCAACTGGGTGCGCCAGAAGCAGCCGGAGATATGGGAAAAGACCAAAAAGATCGTCTGCCTGCCGGCTTATCTGAACTACCGCATGACCGGCCGCCTTGCCGACACGCCGGCCAACACCATAGCCCATATCCCCATGGACTATAAGAAAAAGCGCTGGATGAAGGAAAACGACCTTACCCGCTGCCTGTATGACGTACCGCAGGAAAAGCTGTATGAGCTCATACCCTCGGGCGAGGTGCTCGGATACATAACAAAGGAGGCGGCCGGGCTCTCCGGCGCTCCCGAAGGTCTGCCGCTTATCTCGACGGGAGCGGACAAAGCCTGCGAGACGCTGGGCCTTTCCGTCGCGAGCCCCGATAAGGCTTCGATATCCTTCGGAACGAGCTCTACCATAGAGATGTATTCCGAAAAGTATTTTGAACCTCAGACATTCGTGCCTGCGTACCCATCTGTTATAAACAAGGCGTGGAACCCTGAGATACAGGTGTTCCGCGGCTTCTGGATGCTGAGCTGGTTTATCAAGGAGTTCGGCGATAAGGACAGGGAGGAGGCGGAGCGTCTTGGCATTTCCCCCGAGGAGATACTCAACAGGAAGGCCTCCGAGGTCCCCGCCGGCTGTCAGGGACTTATGCTCCAGCCCTACTGGACGCCGGACGTTCTCAAGCCCGATTCCTACGGCGCCATAATCGGCTTTTCCGATTACCACACCCGCTATCATATTTACCGCGCCATAATCGAGGGCATCTGCCTTGAGCTGTATATGTCCATGAAAAGCATGGAAAAGCGCGGCGGCATGAATATAAAGGAAATATTCGTGGGCGGCGGCGGCTCTAAAAGCGACCTTGCCTGCAGCATCCTTGCCGATACCTTCGGCCTGCCGGTAAAGCGCATACACACCCATGAAGCCTGCTCGATAGGCGCTGCCATGGTCGCCTTTGTCGCAAAGGGCGAGTTTGAAAGCTACGACGAAGCCATAAAGAGCATGGTTCACGAAAAGGACGTGTTCACGCCCGACCCCAAGAACCATGA
>CALZAG010000022.1 GCA_945613045.1 uncultured Clostridia bacterium
GGGAGATTTGTCAACATTTTATTAAAATCGCTTGAAGAATGTTAAGAGGAGCTGTATAATCAAAATTCTCAGGGGGTGCAGATATGGTAACCTTTCTCTCCAGATTATTTATAAAAAATCCCGGGGATTACTCAAACCCCGCCGTAAGGAATGCCTACGGCAGCCTGTGCAGCTTATTGGGCATATTCCTGAATGTTCTGCTGTTCGCCGGCAAGTACGCAGCCGGAGCGATCTCCGGCTCCATAGCCATCACCGCCGACGCCTTCAACAACCTTTCCGACGCCGGATCTTCGATTATCTCCCTGCTGGGCTTCCGGCTCTCGGGCAAGAAGCCCGACCCGGATCACCCCTTCGGCCACGGCAGGATAGAGTACATATGCGGCCTGGCTGTGGCGGCTATGATAGTCGTCATGGGCGTTGAGCTGCTTACAAGCTCCGTCCGGAAGATAATCAGCCCCGAGGCCATCGAGGTTGGGCTGCTTCCGGCGGCGATACTGCTGGCGTCCATCTGCGTGAAGGTCTATATGTGCCTGTACAACAGGAGCGTGGGCAAAAAGATAGGCTCCACCGCGATGATGGCAACGGGCACCGACAGCCTTTCCGATTCGATAGCAACGACTGTGGTGCTGATTTCGATGGGCGTTTCGTATGTATTCAAGGTGAACATAGACGGCTACGCCGGAGTGCTGGTCGCGCTGTTCATCCTTTTCGCGGGCTATGGCGTGGCAAAGGACACACTCTCCCCGCTGCTGGGTCAGGCGCCGGATCCGGAGCTTGTCGAAAACATAGAAAAGCTCGTGATGAGCAGCGGCTCGGTCATAGGTATGCACGACCTCGTGGTGCACGATTACGGTCCGGGCAGGCTGATGATAAGCCTCCACGCGGAGGTCGACGGCAGGGGAGACATTTTTGAGCTGCACGATGAGATAGACCTCATTGAACGCAGGCTCAAGGAGGACCTCGGCTGCGAGGCGACGATACACATGGATCCCGTCGAGACCGACAATGAGCAGGTGGCGGCCGAGCGCAGAGAGCTTGAGGCCGTGCTCGCCGACGTCGGCGGCATTATCAGCATGCATGATTTCCGCATCGTCGTCGGTCCTACCCATACAAATCTTATCTTCGACGTCGTTATCTCCGCCGACTCAAAGAAAACCCCAGAGGAGATACGCCGTGAGGTCTGCGCGGCGGTCGAGGAAAGGCTCCCGAACCGATTTGCCGTCGTTAACGTAGATACGTCCTTTGTGAAATAGATATGATGCATGTAAAAAGTCTGAAAAAACCGCTGCTGCCTAAATATTCATATATTCCGCTGCTGTTTACCGTCGTTCTGCACTTTTCCGTTTACAACGGCACAAAGCTGATAAACGGCTTCCGTACACCCGCGGACGTCAGTCTCCCCATCGACGCGGCCATCCCGCTCGTGCCCGAATGGACGTTCATATATGCGTTCACCTTCCTGTTCTGGGGCGCGGGGCTGATAATGACGGCGCGTCAGGAAAAGCCGCTGTGCTACAGACTGCTGGGCTGCGTTGTGACGGCCGAGCTCATATGCATGGTATTCTTCCTGCTGCTGCCGTCCTATGTAATTCGTCCCGAGCTTGAGGTCGACGGCCTTTCCTCGTGGATGCTGTCGGTAATATATTCAATGGATGAGCCGACCAACTGCTTCCCCTCCATGCACTGCCTGCTGACCTACATGGTGTTCCGCCAGTCGCTGCACTGCGATAGCGTCAGGCCGTGGATGAAGGTCTTTGCCGGGCTCGTCACCGTGCTGGTGTGCCTTTCGACGGTTTTCGTCAAGCAGCACGTGGTGCTTGACGTTATCGGCGGGCTTGCCTGCGGCGAAATAGCCATGCAGTGGGGCATGAAATCGTCAGCGTGGAAAATTTTTGATAAATTAAATAAAAAACTCTTGCCAAATGCCTGAATATATGTTTTAATAGGACTACACAAAAGAGCCGCAAATGTATAAATTTGAACAAAAACCTAAAAACAGGAGGAAAGAATTCATGGAAAACACCCGTTGCAAGAAATTTACATTGGCGTTTGTTGCTGTAGTCATGATGTTTGCTCTGGTTCTGGCTCCCGCAGGCTATGCCGACGCCGCTGAGCCCACAGGTGAGCTTGCCGCCGCCGTGGAAAAGACCCAGGCCACCGTTGCCGCGAAGCTTGAAGAGGTCAAGGCCGGCATCGGCGAGAAGATAGGCGTTGACAATGTAACTCTCGAGTATCTCTGGAATTACGGCGATGATATCGAAGCGGGCGTGGAAGGCGCCACCGACGATTTCGTGGCAATGCTCGAGGGCATCGGCGCGGCCTATGACAACGGCGACATCGAGGGCATCATGAAGACCCCCAAGACCTTTGTCGACGGTCTCAAGGCGTATGTCGACGGCATCAAGGACGTTGTCCTTCCCTGAGCCATAAGATCATACTGAATTTAAGCTTCCCTGAAAACCCGGGGAAGCTTACTTTTTTATATATGTATTGCATTTTCGCAGGATTGCTGTAAAATCCATAGTGAATACAGGATCAACATTAAAACCTCAGGAGGAAATATGAAAGCTGTAATGACGGTCATCGGCGCCGACTGCATAGGCATCGTGGCGCAGGTCAGCACTCTGCTGGCGAAAATGAATGTGAACATACTGGACATGAGCCAAACCATCATGGAGGGACTTTTTACCATGACCATGCTGGTGGATACCGAAAAATCCGAGCATAAGCTTGAGGATATACGCGGCGCCCTCGACGCAAAGGGCGCGGAGATGGGCCTGAAGATCCGCATACAGCGCGCGGATATCTTTACCGCGATGCACAGGATATGAGGTGAAGCGATGCTCAATCTTGCCGATATTAAACAGACGGTGGATATGATCGACCACCAGCATCTGGACATCCGCACCATAACCATGGGCATATCACTGCTCGACTGCGCCCATCCCGATACAGGGCGCTGCGCCGGGAAGATCTACGACAAGATATGCCGCAGGGCCGAGCGCCTTGTCGCCGTCGGCTGCGACATTGAAAGCGAGTTCGGCATCCCCATCGTGAACAAGCGCATATCCGTAACTCCCATAGCGCTCGTCGCCGCCGGCTGCGAGGGAGGAGACTGCGTCGAGCTTGCCAAAGCTCTGGACCGGGCGGCGAAAAGCTGCGGCGTAAATTTCATCGGCGGCTATTCCGCTCTGGTGCACAAGGGCTTCACCGAGGGCGACCGGAGGCTCATCGAGAGCATACCCCGCGCCCTGGCGGAAACGGAGCTGGTTTGCTCAAGCGTCAATATCGCCACCACCAAGGCCGGCATAAACATGGACGCCGTCGCGCTGATGGGAAGGATAATCAAGGAGACGGCGGCCCTCACCGCCGACAGGGACGGCTTCGGCTGCGCAAAGCTCGTCGTGTTTGCAAACGCCGTTGAGGACAACCCCTTCATGGCCGGAGCCTTCCACGGCGTGGGCGAGGGCGAGAGCGTCATTAACGTTGGCGTGTCAGGCCCCGGAGTCGTGCACAGCGCGCTCAGGGAGGTGCGGGGCAGGCCCTTTGACGAGGTTGCCGAGACCGTAAAGCGCACCGCCTTCCGCATAACGCGCATGGGCCAGCTCGTGGCTCAGGAGGCCTCGCGCCGTCTCGGCGTGCCCTTCGGCGTCGTGGATCTGTCCCTCGCGCCCACTCCCGCGGTCGGCGACAGCGTTGCCCGCATACTCGAGGAAATGGGACTTGAGACCTGCGGCACCCACGGCACCACGGCGGCTCTTGCCCTGCTCAACGACGCGGTGAAAAAGGGCGGCATAATGGCCTCCGGCCATGTGGGCGGCCTGTCGGGCGCGTTCATCCCCGTCAGCGAGGACGAGGGCATGATAGCCGCCGCGGGCAGCGGCGTGCTGACCGTCGACAAGCTCGAGGCAATGACCTGCGTGTGCTCGGTGGGGCTTGACATGATCGCCGTGCCCGGCGACACTCCGGCCGAAACCATATCCGCCATAATAGCCGACGAGGCGGCGATAGGAATGGTAAACTCCAAGACCACGGCGGTCAGAGTGATCCCCGCTCCGGGAAAAACGGTGGGCGACGAGGTGCAGTTCGGCGGACTGCTCGGCAGCGCGCCGGTGATGCAGGTGCATAAGGAGAGCCCCAAGGCCTTCATAGACCGCGGCGGACGCATCCCCGCGCCCATGCAGAGCCTGAAAAACTGAAAAAATTCCGATCACATATTGACAAAAAGTTTTTTGCTGAGTATAATTTAGCCTATCTTTCGGGAAAGGCAGGTCGCGGACGTGGTTATTTGCAGAAACAACGCAATAATTAACGGTTCCGTGTCCGATTGCGCCCGGAACGCCGTTTCCATGCCCTTTGCTTTCTTCAATGCAGTACGATTTTATGCGTACTGCATTTTTTACTACTATTATTACGGCTTTAATAAGATGACCCCGCAAAGGACGTGAATAATGGCATGCCGCCGAGGCGGCGCATATCTGTCATTACGAGCGGCTTCCTTTACGGGAGCCGCTCTTTTGCTCTGTAAATGCTTATATTCTCAGGAGGAAAAGAACATTATGATAGCAGTATTCGTCAACATGGGCACCGTGCTGCTCGGCAGTCTCATCGGCATCCTGTGCCGGAACAAAATAAAGCAGGCGTATATCGACATCGTCATCTCCGCCCTTGCTCTGGTGACCATCGTCATAGGCGTCGGCAGCGCCGTCGGCTCAAATGACACGCTGTGTCTCATCATCTGCATAGTCATCGGCACCGTGCTCGGTACGCTCCTGAGGATAGACGAGGGCATCGACGGAGCGGGGGACTTTATAAAAAATAAAGTGCTTCGCGGCAAAAACCTCGGCGGGCGCTTTACCGAGGGCTTCGTTTCGGCAAGCATCCTGTTCTGCGTGGGCTCGATGACCATAATGGGCTCGTTCGAGGCGGGCATCAACCACAATTATGATATAATATTCGCCAAAAGCGCGCTCGACTTCGTCTCGTCAATGATGTTCGGCGCGGCCATGGGCCTGGGCGTCACCTTCTCCGCATTGTTCATCCTGGTGTTCCAGGGCGGGCTGACCCTGCTCGCGGGAGTGATATCGCCGTACCTCGGCGCGGACGTGGTCGCGGAGATGTCGGCCGTGGGCGGAACGATACTCATAGGAATGGGACTCAATATGCTGGAGCTTTCCCCGAAAAAGATCAAATCCGCAAATATGCTCCCGGGAATCTTCCTCCCCATCGCATATATCCCCCTGTACGAGCTGATAACAAAACTATTCTGATGTGAGGTAAGAAAAATGAACGAACTTGAAATGTCCCGAAAAGAGATAAGCCGCATAGACACCGAAATGGCAAGGCTTTTCGAGCAGAGGATGAAGGTCTGCGGGGACATCGCAGAATACAAAAGAAAGTGCGGCCTGTCCGTGCGCGATACCGCCCGTGAGGCCGAGCTTATTGAACGCAACTGCGGCCTCATCGAAAACGCAGATGTGGAAAGCTATTACGTTCAGTTTATGAGAAAAACCATCGACCTGTCCTGCGCGTACCAGTCGAAGCTTTTAAAGGGTATGCGCGTGACCTACTGCGGCGTTGAGGGCGCGTTCGCCTACATGGCGGCAAAGCGTATGTTCCCGGAGGCCGAGCTCGTGCCCTTCGCGGATTTTGCCGACGCCTATCAGGCAGTCGAGCGCGGCGAGTTTGACTGCGCGGTGCTGCCGCTGGAAAACAGTGCCGCCGGCGAGGTCGGAACGGTCATGGATCTTCTGTTCTCCGGCAGCCTGTATATAAATCAGGTGCTCGACCTGCCTATTGTGCATAACCTCATCGCAAACGAGGGCGCGAGCCTTGACGGCATCAAGACCGTCGTCAGCCACCCCCAGGCGCTCGACCAGTGCGGGGAGTATATAAGGCAGCACGGCTTCGAGACGCTGCCCTATTCAAACACCGCCCTTGCCGCAAAGCACGTCAAGGAGACCGGAGACCCCGGCCTTGCCGCCATCGCCTCGGACGACACCTCCACTCTCTTCGGCCTGAAGGTGCTGGATAAATCCATAAACGACGTCAAGAACAACACGACCCGCTTCGCGGCATTTTCAAGGGCGCAGAACCGCCCCTCCTCCCCGAAAAAGCGCGAGGATGAGAACTTCATCCTCGTGTTCACCGTACGCAACGAAGCCGGCTCCCTCGCGCAGACGCTCAACATCATCGGCGCGCACGGCTTCAATATGCGCAGCCTGCGCAGCCGCCCCATGAAGGAGCTGCAGTGGAACTACTTCTTCTATATCGAGGCCGAGGGAAACATCTACAACGAAAACGGACAGGATATGCTGCGCGAGCTGGGCGCGGTATGCGCGAAGCTCCGTCTGGTGGGTACCTACTACTCAAATCTCAAGACCGAGGAGTGAAATAAATGATAATTCCCGTCAACGCGGACAACGGCTGCTACGATATCGTGCTCGAGCGCGGCAGCCTGAAAAAAGCGGGACAGCTCCTTGAGCTCGGCCGCCGCGTTCTCGTCGTGACGGACGAGGGCGTTCCGCCGGAGTACGCCGGATGTGTGGCCTCCCGGTGCAGGGAAGCGATCGTGGTGACCGTGCCCCGGGGCGAGGGCAGCAAGAGCTTTGAGCAGCTCGAGCGCCTGCTTTCGGCCATGCTCGAGGCCTCTTTTACAAGGGGCGACTGCGTTGTCGCCGTCGGCGGCGGCGTGGTGGGCGATCTGAGCGGCTTCGCGGCCTCCTGCTATATGCGCGGGATTGATTTCTACAACATCCCGACTACCCTGCTCGCTCAGGTCGATTCCTCCGTCGGAGGGAAGACCGCCGTCAATTTCGGGGGCGTCAAGAACATAGTCGGTGCGTTTTACCAGCCGAAAAAAGTGATAATAGACCCCGAAACGCTGAAGACCCTCGAGCGGCGGCAGCTCATGGCCGGCCTTGCCGAGGCGATAAAAATGGCCGCGACAAGCTCGGCGGAGCTTTTTGAGATCATTGAAAAAAGCGAGGATCTTGACGCGGATCTGCCGGAGATCATACGCCGCTCGCTGTGCATCAAAAGGGACGTCGTGGAGCAGGATCCCAAGGAAAACGGCCTGCGCCGTATCCTGAACTTCGGGCACACCGTCGGCCACGCGGTGGAGGGCTTCAATAAAGGAAAGCTCCTGCACGGCGAGTGCGTCGCGCTGGGCATGCCGCCCATGTGCAGCGGAGAGGCGCTCGAGCGTGTGACAAAGGTGCTTAAAAAGTACGGCCTGCCCACGGAGATCGAGCAGAGCGCGGACGAGCTCATGCCGTATCTAAAGCACGATAAAAAGATGACGGCAGACCTTGTCAAGGTCGTTCTGGTCGATAAGATAGGTCAGTTTCGCATCTGCGATATGAGGCCGGAGGATATCCTCGGCAGTTTGGAGAACAAGACATGAAGAACACTTTCGGACAAAGCGTTTCGGTGAGCCTTTTCGGCGAGAGCCACGGCCCCGCTGTGGGCGCTGTCATCGACGGGCTTTCGCCGGGCATCGCGGTGAGCGGGGACTTCATCGCAAGCCGGCTTTCCCGCCGCCGTCCCTCCTCGGCGCTGGACACGCCCAGACAGGAAAAGGACGAGTTTAAGATACTCAGCGGTGTTTTTAACGGAAAAACCACCGGCACGCCCATATGCATCGTTATACCGAACGAGAACACGCGCAGCAAAGACTATGATTACGGCCCCGCCCGTCCCTCGCACGCGGATTACGCCGCCTTCTGCAAATATCACGGCTATGAGGACTATCGCGGCGGAGGGCACTTCTCCGGCAGGATAACGGCGGCGCTCGTCGCGGCGGGAGGCATACTCCTTCCCGCGCTGGAGGGGCTCGGTATAAGTATAGGCACGCACATCCTCTCCTGCGGCGGCGTTTCCGACCGCGGGTTTGAGAATACCGCGGAGGATATTGAGCTTCTGAAAAACAGCGCATTTCCCGTTTTGACCCCTGAGCGGGGAGAGAAGATGGCCGAAAGGATAATGCAGGCGCGGCTTGATAACGACAGCGTCGGCGGCGTCACCCAGACGGCGGTCTGCGGCGTCATGCCCGGCCTCGGCGAGCCGTGGTTTGACAGCGTCGAGGGGCTTTTGTCCCACGCGGTGTTTTCTCTCGGCGGCGTCAAGGGCATAGAGTTCGGAATGGGCTTTGGCTTTGCCGGTGAAAAGGGCAGCAGCTGCAACGACGCACTCAGGCTCGAGGAGGGCAGAGTCGTAACAAAGACAAACAATAACGGCGGCATAAACGGCGGCATAACAAACGGCATGGACATCGTGTTCCAATGCGCCGTGAAGCCCACGGCGTCGATAGCAAGGCAGCAGGAGACCGTGGACTTTGTAAAGGGCGAAAACACGCAGCTTTGCATCCATGGCCGCCACGACCCCGCCATTGTGCGGCGCATATGTCCGGTGCTCGACAGCGTGACGGCGATGGTGCTGTGCGACCTTCTGGCGCAGCGCTTCGGCACCGACGTGTTTTTGAAAGGAACGGAGAAATGAAGTACGGACTTATCGGCGAGCACCTCGGCCACAGCTATTCCTGTGAGATACACGGCGCCATCGCCGACTATGAATACGAGCTTAAGGAGCTGCGCCCCGACGAGCTGGACGGATTTATGAGGCAGCGCAGCTTTAACGCGATAAACGTCACCATCCCCTATAAGCAGAGCGTCATTCCCTATCTTGACGAGATATCCGACAGGGCAAGGAGCATCGGCGCGGTGAACACCATCGTCAACACCGGCGGCAGGCTTTACGGCGACAATACGGATTTTGCAGGCATGGCGGCGCTTGCCAAACGCATTGGAATTGATTTCAAGGGCAAAAAGGTGCTCATCCTCGGCACCGGAGGCACCTCCAGGACCGCCCACGCCGTTGCCGAAAGCCACGGCGCGGCGACGGTGCTTCATGTGTCCAGACGCGGAGGGGACGGGCTGATAAGCTATGAGGACGCAGCTCAAAAGCACTCCGACGCGCAGATAATAATAAACACCACCCCCGTGGGGATGTATCCGGACACCGAAAAAAAGCCCATCGACATAAGCGCGTTTCCCGCGCTTGAGGGCGTGCTCGACGCGATATACCACCCCCTGCGCACGAACCTCGTGCTCGACGCGCAGGAGCGCGGCATCCCCGCCTCCGGCGGACTGTATATGCTGTCGGCGCAGGCGGTCTACGCCTCGGCGGTGTTTCTGGGCAGGGAAGTCGAGCCCGCGCTCATCGAAAAGGCATACAGCATCGTCAAAGCCGACAAGCAGAACATCGTGCTTATCGGAATGCCCTCATGCGGCAAGACCACCGTCGGCAAAATAATAGCCGATCGCACGGGAAAGACCTTTTTGGACACCGACGACGCCATCGTTGCCGAGATCGGTATGCCCATCGCGGAGTTCTTCGCCCAAAAGGGCGAGAGCGCGTTCCGCGAGCTTGAAAGCCGGGTCATAGCCGAGGCCTCGAAGAAGGGCGGCCTCGTCATAGCCACCGGCGGCGGCGCGGTGCTCAGGCCGGAAAACGTCCGCGCCATGCGGCAAAACGGAGCTGTCGTGTTCATCGACAGGGAGCTTGAAAAGCTCATCACGACGGACGACCGCCCCCTGTCCTCGAGCAGGACCGCGCTGGAGAAGCTGTATGAGACGCGGTATGATATCTACAAAAACGCCGCCGACCTGCACGCGGACGGAAACGGAACGCCCGATGAGGTCGCGGAGGCGATACTGAAGGAGCTGAAACTATGAAATTCCTCATTCTCAACGGCCCGAACATAAACATTCTCGGCGTCAGGGAGCCGGAGATATACGGCAGGCAGAGCTATGACGATCTGCGGCGGCTTGTCAGCGAGCACGCGAAAGAGCTGGGGGTCGGGGTCGAGTTTTACCAGTCCAACCACGAGGGCGACCTTGTCGACGCGATACAAAAGGCGTATTTTGACGGCATTGACGGCATCGTCTTCAACCCCGCCGCCTATACCCACACCAGCGTCGCCATCGCAGACGCCGTAAAGGGCGTGGGCATCCCCACCGTCGAGGTGCACATCTCCGAGGTCAGCAAGCGCGAGGCCTTTCGGCAGGTCAGCTATATCGGCGCGGTGGCGGCGCACACAATCACCGGGCGCGGCCTTGCCGGCTACACCGAGGCAATGGACTATCTTGCAAAGCTTTTGGGAGAGCGGAAATGAAAGTAAGCATAAAGCCGGGGCTGTGCTCGGGTGAAGCCTGCGCGCCGCCGTCAAAAAGCTACGCCCACCGTATGCTCATCTGCGCGGCCCTTGCCGACGGCGAGAGCAGGATACGCGGCCTTGCGCGCAGCGAGGATATGCTCGCAACGCTCGACTGCATCGCCGCTCTCGGCGCGGAATATAAGCTCGATGGCGATACGGTGACGATAAAAGGCGGAAAAAACAAGACGGCCGAGGGAGCCGTGTTCCCCTGCCGCGAGAGCGGAAGCACCCTGCGCTTCATGCTGCCCATAGCGGCCGCCTGCGGCGAAAGCGCGCGCTTTACCGGCACGGGGCGGCTCATGGAGCGCGGAGTAGGGATATATGAAGATATCTTCTCAGAAAAGGGAGTCAGCATAAAAAAAGCCAGCGGGAGCATAGAGCTCAGCGGCAGGCTGACATCGGGTGAATATACCTTTCGCGGCGACGTCAGCAGCCAGTTCGTGACGGGGCTTCTGTTTGCCCTGCCGCTGCTTGAGGGCGGCAGCGTCGTGCGCGTCCTGCCTCCGGTCGAGAGCAGAGCGTATATCGACGTGACCGTCGCGGTGCTGCGCTCGTTCGGGATAGAGGTAATCGAGAGCCCCGCGAACACGTTCAATATCGCCGGCGGGCAGAGATATCTGCGCCGCAGCATGAGCGTCGAGGGCGACTGGTCAAACGCGGCGGCGCTCTTTGCGCTCAACAGTCTCGGCGGCTCAGTCTGCGTCACGGGGCTCAACATGGACAGCATCCAGGGCGACAGGGTGTGCCTTGAGCTGCTGGAGAGACTTAAAAGCCCGAACGCCGTTATCGACATCTCAAACTGCCCCGACCTCGGGCCGGTGCTGTTCGCGGCGGCCGCCGCGTCGGGCGTCGGAGCCGTGTTCACGGGCACAAGGCGGCTGAGGATAAAGGAGAGCGACCGCGCCGCGGTCATGGCGCAGGAGCTCAGAAAATTCGGCGTTGAAGCAAGAGTGCTGGAAAACAGCGTCGTCATCGAGCCCGGGCGGCTGCAAAGCCCGCGGGAGAGCCTGAGCGGGCATAACGATCACCGCATCGTCATGGCGCTGAGCCTGCTTGCAAGCGCTGTCGGCGGCGTTATCGACGGCGCGGAGGCGGTGCGCAAGAGCTATCCGGAGTTTTTTGAAGTTTTGCGGAAGCTCGGAGCGGAGGTAGAGTATGGAGCTTAACAAAAACACGAAAATACTGATAGTCGGCCTCGGCCTGATGGGCGGCAGCTACGCGCAGGCGCTCACGGACAAGGGCTTTGAGGTCGGCGCGATGGCCAGACGGCAGGAGTCAATAGACTACGCGCTGGAAAAGGGGCTTATATCGCACGGCAGATGTACGCCGGATCCAGAGTATATAGGTCAGTTCGACCTGCTCATCTTCGCCCTGTACCCCCACACTTTTTTGGAGTGGCTCAGGGACAATCAGCGGTATATAAAGCCCAACGCGCTCATAACGGACGTGACGGGCGTAAAGTGCAGCGTCGTGTACAAGGTGCAGGAGATGCTCAGGAGCGACCTTGAGTACATCGGAGCTCACCCCATGGCCGGACGTGAGCTCAGCGGCGTTGAGTATGCAACAAAGGAGATATTCAGCGGCGCAAACTACATCGTGACCCCAACGGCAAAGAACACGCCCGAGGCGATAGATTTCTGCAAAAAGCTCGGCTATGAGATGGGCTTTAACACAGTCAGCGAGCTCTCTCCGGAGGAGCACGACGAGATGATAGGCTTCCTGTCTCAGCTTGCGCACTGCATCGCGGTGTCGCTCATGGTGTGCAAGGACTCGCGGAGGCTCGTCGATTACACCGGCGACTCCTTCCGCGACCTCACGAGGATAGCCAAAATAAACGATCTCATGTGGAGCGAGCTGTTTCTCCTGAACAAGGAACAGCTTCTGGCGCAGATGGATCTGTTCATGGAAAAATTCACCCAGCTTCGTGACGATATCGCACGGGACGACACCGAAGCGATACGCGAAATGATGCGCCTTTCAAAGCAGCGCAGAGAATATTTTGATATCAAGGAAGAGAAAAAATGAACGTTGAATTTAAGAGAAAAATGCCGACGCATCAGGCGCTCAAGGACATGTACCCCATCTCGGACGAGCTCGTCAAAATAAAGCGCGAAAATGACAAGGCCCTGCAGGCCGTATTCACCGGAGATGACGACAGGCTCGTGCTCGTCATCGGTCCCTGCTCGGCCGACCGCGAGGACGCGGTGCTCGAGTATATCTCCCGCCTGCGCAGGGTTCAGGAGCGCGTAATTGACAAGATAATCATCGTTCCCAGAGTTTACACCAACAAGCCCCGCACCACCGGCGACGGCTACAAGGGCATGCTGCACCAGCCCGACCCCAACAGCTCCCCCGATATGCTCAAGGGGCTTATCGCCATCCGCAAGCTGCACATGAAGGTGCTCGGGCAGACGGGCTTTTCCTGCGCCGACGAAATGCTGTATCCGGAAAACCACAACTACCTGTCCGACGTTCTGAGCTATGTCGCCGTGGGCGCGAGGTCGGTGGAAAATCAGCTCCACAGGCTCACCGCCAGCGGCCTCGATATCCCCGTGGGGATGAAAAACCCCACCGGCGGCGACCTCTCCGTCATGATGAACTCCATCACCGCCGCCCAGCACGCGCACACCTTCGTCTACTCGAACTGGGAGGTGCAGAGCAAGGGCAATCCGCTCGCCCACGCGATACTGCGCGGCTACGCCAACAAGCACGGGCGCACCGTTCCCAACTATCACTACGAGGACCTGCAGTTGCTCTGCGAGCTGTACGCTAAAAGCGGGCTCAGTAACCCCGGCGTCGTCATCGACACCAACCACTCAAACTCCGGCAAGCACTGGGAAGAGCAGCCGCGCATCGCAAAGGAGATCCTGCACAGCACAAGGCATTCCGGCGATATATTCCGCATGGTCAAGGGTCTGATGATCGAGTCCTACCTCGAGGACGGCAAGCAGAGTCCCGACGGCTGTGTATACGGCAAATCGATAACCGACCCCTGCCTCGGCTGGGATAAGACCGAAAGGCTCATCCTCGAGCTTGCGGACCTGAGATAAGACATGAAAGGAGAACAGCCATGGTATCGGAAAAAATGCTTGCACTGGGCGAGAGCCGCTCGGTAATCAGAGACATCTCCGAATTCGGCGACGCAAGACGGCAGGAGATAGGCGCTGAGAACGTCTTTGACTTCAGCATCGGAAACCCCAGCGTTCCGGCTCCGGAGCGGGTGGGCGAGACTCTGCGGAGGCTCCTTGACAGCGTGGACAGCATCACCCTGCACAGCTACACGCCGGCCCCCGGCCTTATGAAGGCGCGTATGGCGGCGGCGCGGCAGGAGAGCCTCAGAGCCGGCTTCGACATACCCGCGGGCAGTATATATCTCACCTGCGGCGCGGCGGCATCGCTTGCGATAAGCCTGCGGGCGCTCGTGTGCCCGGGGGATAAGATCGCTCTGCTCGCCCCCTATTTCCCCGAATACAAGGTGTTTGTCGAGAACGCCGGAGCGGAGGCCGTGGTCGTCCCGCCGGCGGACCTGAGTATGCAGCCTGACCTTGCCGAATTCAAAAAGGCCGTTGAGAGCGGGATAAAGGCCGTGATCGTAAACTCGCCCAACAACCCCTCCGGCGCGGTGCTCAGCGCCGAAACCCTGGAGGCGATGGCGGATATACTCAGGGCCGAGTCCGTCAAAAAGGGCGAGAGCATATATGTCATAGCCGACGAGCCCTACAGGGAGCTTGTCTACGACGGCGCCGAGGTTCCCTTCGTGCCGTCGATATATCCGGACACCATCGTCTGCTATTCCTACAGCAAATCCCTGTCCCTGCCGGGCGAGCGTCTGGGCTATATCATGGTGCCGCCCTGCGTTAATGAAAGCGGAAAGGTCTTTGCCGCCGTGTGCGGAGCGGGCAGGTCGCTGGGCTACCTCTGCGCTCCCTCGCTGTTTCAGTATATGCTGGCCGAGTGCGCGGATGAGCGGCCCGATATCGCCGCCTATGCAAAAAACCGCGCCCTGCTCTACGGCGCGCTGACCGAAACGGGCTTTGAGTGCGTCAAGCCCGACGGTGCGTTCTACCTGTTCGTCAAGGCCCCCGCCGGAGTGAGCGGCGCGGAGTTCTGCGAGGCGGCAAAGCGCTTCGAGCTGCTGCTCGTTCCCTCGGACAGCTTCGGCGTGGAGGGCTATGCGCGCGTGGCCTATTGCGTGTCCGAGGACACGATACGCCGCTCGCTGCCCGCCTTCAAAAAGCTCGCGGAGCTGTATTCCCTGTAAGCGTTTTCGGTCAGAATTGCTTTTGACTTTTTCGGAAAATTTGATATAATCAAAACATCGAGCTGCAAAAAACGCGTAAGTCCAGATAGGACTTGCGCGTTTTTTGCGTTGTATTGCGGGGCGGAATGAATATGCGATAGCCGCGCCCGCGGGAAAGGAAATTATGAAAAATATTGCATCAAATCAAAAATCACTGACCGTAAGCATATTGTCGCTGTCTCTGCTGACGGTGATGGCGGGAGCCGCCGTGGCTCCCGCTCTGGGCGTTATAAAGAAGTATTTTGCCGACAGCGACCAGCTCTTCGTGCAGATGATAATCAGTATGCCGGCGCTGTTTATCGTTCTGACCAACCTGTTTTTCAGCTCGCTTGCGAAAAAATTCGGCGCAAAGACGCTGGTGACAGCGGGTCTGCTGCTGTACACCTTAGGCGGCTGCGCGGCGGGTCTGTTTAACACCATCGGACTCGTGCTCGCAATGCGGGCGCTGGTTGGTATAGGCGTCGGCATCATCATGCCCCTGTCCACGGGACTTTTGTCCTATTATTTTCCGCCGGAGCAGCAGGAGGGACTCATGGGCTGGTCGTCGGCCATGAACCAGATGGGCGGCGTTGTGGCGACGCTCATCGCCGGGCTTCTTGCCAACATAAGCTGGCGGCTGAGCTTTCTTGTGTATCTGATGGGGCTTATAAGCATCGTGCTGTGCCTTGCCTTCATGCCCAATGACCGCATCGGGACCGCGCAGCCGGTAAAGGAGAAGGGCTCCTGCGGAGCCTTCGGGAGGTACCATACCCATATTGTCGCCATGTTCCTGCTGATGACTGCCTTCTTCCTGTACCCGGCAAACTTCGCCATCGTGACCGCCTCCGAGGGGATCATACCGGCGAAGTACACCTCGGTGATAATGGCCGGCATGGATCTTGTGGCCTTTTTCGGAGGGCTGCTGTTCGTGTCGGTCAAGAAGCTCTGCGGCAGGTACACGAAGCTTGCCGCTCCCGTGCTGTTTACCATCGGATATGCGCTGCTGGCCTTCACCGGCGGCGGCTGGGCGGGAGTGCTCGCAGGCTCTGCCTGCGTGGGCTTTGCCAACGGCTGCGGCGTGCCCTGCATCATCTCGGCGGCGTCCAGGGCCGCGGGCCGCTCGGCGGCGACAGAAGTAATGCCGCTCATATCCGCGGCGTTGTATCTCGCGCAGTTTGCAAGCCCCTTCCTGCTGTCGCTGGTGAGGAATATAACGGCCTGCGGAGCCGTAAGGCTGCCCTATTATACGGCAGTCGGAGTGAGCGTGATCCTGATGCTGTGGTCAGGCGTAAGGGAGCCGCGTAAAAAAGCATAAACCCGCTGCAGATCCATCATTTTTTGGTTTGCATACGCGGTATGTTTATGTTATCCTTATAT
>CALZAG010000023.1 GCA_945613045.1 uncultured Clostridia bacterium
AACATCTCCATCGGAGAGCCGCAGGTGGAGACCTGAGGCATGAGGTGGGGGTGCTTATTCTCAACGTGCTTAATCCAGCCGGGGCAGCAGGAGGTGAACATGGGCAGCTTTGCTCCGGTCTTGAGCTTTTCCATGAACTCGGCCGATTCCTCCATGATGGTGAGGTCGGCGGTCAGGGAGGTGTCGAACACATAGTCAGCGCCGAGCATCTTGAGTGCGGTGACGATCTTGCCCATGACCGGAACGTTTCCGGGGATGCCGAACTCCTGACCTATGCCGACGCGGACCGCGGGAGCGACCTGAACTGCGACCTTCTTGGAGGAGTCGAAAATGGCCTTCCACATTTCGCCGACCTGGTTTTTGACTACTATGGCGCCGGTGGGACATACCGAGGCGCACTGGCCGCAGCCCACGCACTTGGTATCGGCGAGCTTGTTGTCAAAGCCGCAGGAGACATAGGTCTCAATGCCGCGGTTAGCAAAATCTATCGCATGGATGTTCTGTATCTCGGAGCACATCCTGATGCACTTGCCGCAGAGAATGCACTTGGAGGGGTCGCGTACGATCGCGGGAGAGGAGTCGTCAATGGGCAGCTTGCAGTAATCGTTTGCGAAGCGGACATTGGTGACATTGTAGCGCTTTGCGTATTCCTGAAGCTTGCACTTACCTGACTTTTCGCAGGTGGTGCACTCGGCTCTGTGTCCGGCCAGCAGCAGCTCGAGTATCATCTGCCGGTGCTTTCTGAGCTTTGCTGTATTTGTGCGGACTACCATGCCGTCCTTGGGAATAACGGTGCAGGCGGCCTCGATGCCTCCGCGCTCATTTTCAATAACGCACAGGCGGCAGCCTCCGTAAATGGACAGACTTTCACAGTAGCAGAGATTGGGGATGTCGATATGATTCTGCTGTGCAACTTCAAGTACGTTGCGCGCATTTTCAAATTCACAGCTTAAGCCGTCTATGATCATATGCTTCATATCATCAAACCTCCTTTATCGCGTGCTTCGGGCAGCCGAGCTTACACTCACGGCACTTTATGCACTTCTCGGGGTCAATAGTGTGCGGCTTTCTCAGCTCGCCGGAGATAGCGCCGGTGGGACAGTTCCTCGCGCACTTCGTGCAGCCGATGCACTTGAGCGGGTCGATCCACATTGTGCACAGCGAGCGGCAGACGCCGGCGGGACACTTCTTATCGCGCACGTGAGCGACGTATTCATCCTTGAAGTACTTAAGGGTGCTGAGCACGGGGTTCGTGGCAGTCTTGCCGAGGCCGCAGAGGGAGCAGCTTTTTACAACGGATGAAAGCTCCTGCAGCATATCGAGGTCTTCCATCTCGCCTGTGCCGTGCGTGATGCGCTCCAGAATGGCCTGAATCCTGGGGATGCCCTCACGGCAGGTGTTGCATTTGCCGCAGGATTCCTTTTTCGTGAAGTTCATGAAGAAGCGGGCTATCTCGACCATACAGGTGTCGTCGCCCATGACGATCATGCCGCCCGAGCCGATTATTGCGCCTATCTTCTTGGTCGAGTCAAAATCAAGGGGCAGGTCCAGATGCTCCTCAGTAAGACAGCCGCCTGAGGGACCGCCTATCTGAACGGCCTTGAAGGTGCCGGTCCTCACTCCTCCGCCGATGTTGAACACTATCTCGCGCAGGGTAGTTCCCATGGGGACCTCGATGAGACCGGTGTTCTTGATGTTGCCGGCAAGGGAGAACGCCTTGGTACCGCTGTTGTTTTCCGTACCGATGCTCTTATACCATGCCGCTCCCCTGTTTATGATAACGGGGACGTTTGCGAAAGTCTCAACGTTGTTGAGGGAGGTGGGGGCGTTGAACAGACCGTGATCGACGCTTCTGGGCGGTTTTGTCCTGGGCATACCGCGCTGACCCTCGATTGAGGCGGTCAGAGCCGAGCCCTCGCCGCAGACGAATGCGCCCGCGCCCTTGCTTATGCTGATGTGAAAGCTCTTTCCGGTGCCGAAGATATCGTCGCCGACTATGCCGTACTTTTCGGCGGCCTCAATGGCCTTGCTAAGACGCTTTACGGCGTTGGGGTATTCTGCGCGGACGTATATGTAAGCCTCGGTCGCGCCGCAGGCGATACCTGCGATTATCATGCCCTCGAGCATCTTGTGGGGATCGCCCTCCATGATGGAGCAGTCCATGAAAGCGCCGGGGTCACCCTCGTCGCCATTGCAGACGATGTATTTGACGGGCGCGTCCTTGTGAGCGGCTACCTGAGACCATTTCTTGCCGGTCGGGAAGCCCGCACCGCCGCGGCCGCGCAGACCCGAGTCGGAGACCTCGGCGATGACCTCGTCGGGAGTCATGTCGAACAGGGCCTTTTCAAGCGCGGAATATCCGCCGACGGCGATATACTCCTCTATGCTCTCGGCGGCGATGTGGCCGCAGTTGGCGAGAGCCACGCGGGTCTGGCTCTTGTAGAAAGGTATATCCTCTTGGCGGCTGTAGGCGCGGCCGTTGTCGTGATATACGAGTCTGTCTATGACTTCGCCCTGGAGTATGGTGCGTTCGATTATCTCATCGCAGTCCTCAGGCTGTACCTTCATATAAAGGATACCTGCCGGCTCAATGCGGATAAGCGGAGCAAGGGAGCACAGACCGTGGCAGCCGCAGGTCTTGAGGCCTACGGGCTCGGGATGGTCGACATGCTCTTCGATGGAAAGCTGCACGGGAAGGCCGCGGGAAACGAGGGCGTTGTTGAGACAATCGAAGATCTTCTTTGAGCCGGCGGCAAGACAGCCAGAGCCGCCGCAAACGAGGATCTTATACTTCTGCTTGTCGAGCGCCGCTTTGCATTCGCTGCGGAAAGCCTGCAGCGCTTCGCGGGAATTCAGTTTCATACTCCTTCAGCCTCCCTTAACTCCGCGATAAGTTTGTACATTTTTTCGGGGGTCATGGCCGGATGCACCACGTCGTTAACGGTGCACACAGGCGCAAGACCGCAGGCGCCGAGACATGAGACGCGCTCAATGGTGAAAAGGCCGTCCTCGGACATATGATCCTCGGGCTTCATACCGGTCGCGGTGTAAAGCGCCTCCTGCACATCGTCGGATTTGCGGACGTGGCACGCTGTGCCGTTGCAGACCTTTATGATGTACTTGCCCTTCTCGTTCATGGAAAAATTCTCGTAGAAGGTCGCGACGCCGTAAAGCTCCGCCTCGCTCATGCCGAGCTTTTCGGCGATATAAGAAAGAGCATCCTTGGGCAGGAACTTGTATTCATTCTGAACATCCTGCATTATGGCGATAGCCTTTGTCTTGCTGTGCCCGTGTTTATCAAGCACAGAGTCAATAAAAGTTAGATCCACCTTGACCAAATATTATCATCCTTTCTCAATGAGATTACACTTTAACGCATTGCTGTTTTGCTGATTTTGATTATAGATACAAAATTTGCGGGTGTAAAGAATAGTTTAAATTTTGTTAAATTCACGATTTCTTAAATATGTGAAAACCTATGAGCGTCCGCGTGGGAAAATGCAGGGAAAAATACATGATACTTAGTGCTTTTCAAGCCCGCAATTAGTTGTAATTGCTAATAAAACGCGCATTTTTTCGTCAGGTTCACCAAAACAAAATGTGCTTGATAAATGACAAACTAAGCGGCCGGATGATAGTTTGTTTTTTGGCAAAATAAATTAGCTTGACTTTACGCGGGACTTATGTATAATGAGAATCATTAAGTGTCTTATATGAGACAAAATTGGGGAGCTGGCATGAAACTCAATGAGAAAGAACTGAATACTGTCAAGGGCACGCGCCTGTTCAGAGGTGCCCCGGAGACGGTGCTGCGCAAAGTGCTCGCAGCGACGGACTGCGAGGTGAGAGACTTTGAAAAGGGAGAGACGGTGTACAGCGGAAAAAGCTTCAGCCGCAGTCTCGGCGTGGTGCTTGACGGCAGTCTGAGAGTTACGAAGGACAATGCCGACGGTCATGCCATGATAATGAGCACTCTCGTTTCGGGCTCGCTTTTCGGCGCGGCGGCGCTGTTTAACGACGAGGAGCAGTACGCCACGAATATCACGGCCCTTGAGGCAAGCAGGATCGTGTTCTTCTCCCAGCGGCTCGTTGAGCGTATGATCCGCCGTGAACCGCAGATCGCGGAGAATTATATAAAATATCTGTCCGAGCGCATCCTGTTCCTGAATAAAAAGATGTACCTTCTGACCGCCGGCACCGCCGAGCAGCGTCTCGCAGGCTTCCTTCTGGATAATCTGCCAATCGGTCATGCTGCGGAGCTTCCGCTGCCGATGAACAGGCTTGCCTCCGCTCTGAACATTTCCCGCGCCTCGCTGTACAGGGCGATGGACGCGCTGTGCGGCTGCGGAGCCGTTGTGAAAACGGGGAAGAAAATATGTATAAATGACGCCGAAAGGCTCAATAAATGTATGAGGTGATAAAAATGAAAAAGTATCTGTCGATCATTCTGGCGCTGCTGATGCTGGTGAGCATGGCAGCCGGCTGCACCCAGCAGGAGGAACCGGAAGTCAAGGAGGAGGCGCAGACAATACGCGTCGGCGCAATGACGGGCCCCACCTCCATGGGTATGGTAAAGCTCATGGACGAAAGCGACAAGGGCGAGAGTGAGAACACTTATGAGTTCACTCTCCAGACCGAGGCGTCGGCCTTCGTGTCCGCTCTTGCGAAGGGCGAGATAGACATTGCGGCCGTTCCCGCAAATCTCGCCTCGGTCATCTATAACAACACCGACGGCGCGGTGAAGCTCCTTGCGATAAACACCCTCGGCGTGCTGTATATCGTCGAGCGCGGAGACAGTGTCAGCAGCCTTGCAGACCTCGCGGGTAGGACCGTCTACGCGACCGGAGAGGGCGCGGCGCCCGAATTCGGACTCAAGTATCTGCTGAAGGAGAACGGCCTTGAGGGCGACAACGCCCCGACGATACAGTGGTGCGCGGATACCACCGAGGCTCTGTCCTACATCGCCTCGGATGAAAGCGCCATTGCCATGCTGCCCCAGCCCTTCGTGACCGCCGCTCAGGCGAAGGTGGAGGGTCTGCGTGTGGCTGTCGACCTGAACGCGGAATGGGAGAAACTCGATAACGGTTCGTCCATGGTAACGGGCGTTGTGCTCGTCAGAAGCGAGTTTGCGGAAAACTACCCGCAGCAGCTTGCAAAGTTCATGGAGGAGTATGAGGCTTCGGTGAACTTTGTTCTGGAGAACACGGAGGAAGCGGCAAATCTCATAGGCGGCTATGAGATAGTCAAGGCTCCCATCGCCCAGAAGGCTCTGCCTTACTGCAATATAACATTCATCACCGGCGACGAGATGAAGACCGCCATGGAGGGATATCTCGGCGTGCTGTACGGCATGAATCCGGCGTCGGTCGGCGGAGCGATGCCCGGTGAGGATTTCTATTATAATGCAGAAAAATAAGGGCAAATTCGGCAAAGCCCTTGCCGTAGCTTTTGCTCTGGGACTGTGGCAGATTGCGGCCGTGACGGTGGATCTGCCCATACTCCTCGTGTCGCCGGTCGAGGTGCTTGTCCGGCTCACGACCATCTGGCAGACGGAAAACTTCGCAGGCTCGATATGGTTCAGCTTTTACCACATTGCCGGAGGCTTTCTGCTTGCTCTGCTGCTCGGAGTGCTGCTGGCGGCTCTGTCCGCACGCTTTCCGTGGATAGAGACTATGCTGTGGCCGTTCATGATAACCGTAAAGACCGTGCCGGTCGCGTCATTTGTGGTCATCTGCCTTATCTGGCTGTCGGCGCAGAACCTGTCGGTGTTCATTTCGTTTCTCATAGTGCTGCCGGTGGTGTACGGAAATATGCTCGAGGGCATAAAGAGCGAGGATAAGGCCATGCTTGAGGTGGGTAAGGTGTTCAGAATGCCGTTTTTGCGCAGTGTGCTGTATATCCACCTGCCTCAGCTAAAGCCCTTTATCATATCCGCCTGCTCGACCGCGCTCGGCATGGCGTGGAAGGCTGGCGTGGCGGCCGAGATAATCGGCACTCCGGACGGCTCCATTGGCAAGCAGCTTTACTATGCCAAGATCTATCTGGATACCGACGATCTTCTGTGCTGGACGCTCATAATCGTCATAATAAGCGTTGCGTTTGAAAAGCTGTTCATGCGAGGGCTGAGGGGCTTTTACCGCAGATTGGAGCGGGGCTGATGGAACTAAAAAACATATGCAAGTCCTTTGACGGCAGGCAGGTCCTGAGCGATATCAGCCTTGTCGTCCCCAAGGGCAGCCGCGTTTTGATAAGCGGCGTTTCAGGCAGGGGAAAGACCACGCTGCTGAGAATAATGATGGGGCTGGAAAAGCCAGACAGCGGCGAGATCACAGGTGCTTTTTCAAAGCAGGCGGCGGTGTTTCAGGAGGATAGGCTCCAGGCTGAGTTTTCTCCCGTCACCTGCGTGAAAATGACCTCCGGCGCGCACGTGACGAAGCAGGAGATCCGGGCCCAGCTTGCTGAAGTCGGCCTTGAAGGCCATTTGGATAAGCCCGCGGGCAAGCTCTCCGGCGGTATGCGCCGACGTGTTGCCATCGTGAGAGCGGTCATGAGCGATGCCGACATTATTTACTTCGACGAGCCCTTCACCGGTCTTGACGGCGAAACAAAGCTCAGAGTTATAGACTATATAAACAGGCATACGAGCGGCAGGACGCTTGTGTTTGTCAGCCACGCCGCGGAGGATGCCGCGCTGCTGAATGCAAAAGAGATCCGTGTCTGATGTTTCAGATACGGATCTCTTTATACTATACTGTTTATGCTGTCGGGGAAACTCGCAAAAAAGCCGTGATGCTGCTCTTGTGCGGCATTCTACCTTGCGATAAATATATTGTCTTCGCCGATATCGGCAAGCGTAGGAGTACCGCACATATTCATGGTGTCGCGAAGCTGCTTGACTATCCTGTCCATATAGACCTTGAAGCCCTCTTCGCCGGCGGCGTATATAAAGGGAACGACTGCACGCCCTATCAGAACAGCGTCAGCGCCCAGCGCAATGGCCTTGAACACATCAACGCCGCTCCTGATGCCGCCGTCAACGAAGATCTTAATCTTACCCTTGACGGCCTTGGCGATACCGGGCAGGACCTCAGCGGTGGAGGGGACGTTGCCCTGAACTCTGCCGCCGTGGTTGGAAACGACAATGGCGTCTGCGCCGGCCTCAACGGCCTTTAAAGCGCCCTTGGGGGTCATTATGCCCTTTATAATAAACGGCATTTTTGCGTGGTCTATTATCTCGCGCATCTCCTCCACGGACTTGGAGCCTGCGTTGGGATTGAGCGCCTTGAGGAAGGGCAGACCCGCGCCGTCAACGTCCATGGCAACTGCGAAAATGTTGTGGTCGTTCACAAAGTCGAGCTTTTCAAAAACAAGCTCCTTGTTCCAGGGCTTAATCGTGGGTATGCCCATACCTCCGGCAGCGGCCATGACTTCTGTCGCATCCTGGATTATCCCGGGCAGCTCGCCGTCGCCGGTCATTGCGCATATGCCGTAGTTTGCCGCGGCGTTTATCAGTATGCGGTTGTATGTAAGGTCAGTGTGCTTGCTGCCGTAGTGCATGGGAAGAGCGCCAAGCGGAGCGATGAATACGGGTGCGGAGAACTTTTTACCGAACAGCTCGAACGAGGTGTCAACGTTCGCGTTGGGACAAAGAGTATCCATATTGACGAAGATCTCCTGCCACTTGTCGTAATTGCGCGCCGCGGTGTTGCCGGGGATCTTGCTGCCGGGGCCGGGTATGGTGTTGCCGCACGCTCTGCCGTTGCAGACGGGGCACGCCTTGCAGTAAGGTCCGACCTGACCTTTTGCCAAAGCCAAGATTTCATTGTAATCCATTTTTGTTCCTCCAGTGTATCTTAAATGCATTTTTAATATCGGGCGGAGCTCCGCCTGCAAGATCATAGCTTAAATATAGAATAAATTTATACTCCTGTCAAATCAAAGGCGGGAATCATGTCGCCGGTGCCGGACTCCGGCTCCTGCCAGAAGCCGTATTCAATGCCGCGGGCGCACATATAGCCTATGAGCCTGTCGTTAAGCTCGGGCGCAACGGTTTTTTGCAGCTCCGGAAAGCTCTCAGTGCCGGGCATGGGGGTAAACTGCGACATAAGGGAAAACAGAACCATATCACCCGGGAAATTATCCGCGACGAAATCGATGACCTCGCGGCTGTTGGGCTCGTTTTCCGGCAGAATGAGGTGGCGGATCAAAACGCCGCTTTTGAGCATATCGTTTTCATCGAGCACAAAGCTGCCCGTCTGGCGGAACATCTCAAGGATCGCCGCCCTGGCGACCTCGGGATAGTCAGGCGCGGCGGAATAGCGGCGCGCAGCCTCAGGTGAGCCGTACTTGAGATCGGGCATATATATCTGAACGAGCCCCTCAAGCCTGCGGAGCGCCTCAACACTGTCATAGCCCGAGCTGTTCCACGCAACCGGTATGGTAAGCTTTGCCTCACGCAGAGCCTCGGCAACGGGCTCGACATAGTGCGAGGCCGTAACAAGGTTTATGTTGTGCACTCCCATGTCCTGAAGCTCAAGGAAAATATCCCGCAGCCGCGAGACAGTGACGGTCTTGCCGGTACCTCCGCGGCTTATCTGAGCGTTCTGGCAGAACACGCAGCGCAGATTGCAGCCGGAGAAAAATACCGTGCCGCTCCCGCGCACGCCGCTTATGCACGGCTCCTCGCCGAAATGTGGAGCGGCCCTTGCGATCCTTGGCAGGGCGGGGGAGCCGCATACTCCGCCCGGAGTAAAATCGCCTCTTTCGGCACCGCAGCGCCGGGGACATGAATTGCAGACCATATAATAATCCTCTTATAGTGCAGATTGCCGGTTTGAGCGCCGAAACGGCGCCGATTTTCAGGTGAAATTGTCAAAATTGCAACAAAACGCGAAAAACGCAAAAAAGTTCATCTTTTTTGGGCAAAATGTGCTAATATATAACCGTAACTCAGATATTTGATAACGAATCGGGATAAGATAATGCTGAACATCGTACTGCTTGAGCCGGAGATTCCGCACAATACCGGGGCTATTGCCCGCACCTGCGCGGCCTGCGGCGCAAGGCTGCACCTCATAAAGCCGCTGGGCTTTGATATATCCGATAAAATGGTAAAGCGCTGCGGCCTTGACTACTGGTGGCTCGTGGATATAAACGTATACGAGAATCTTGAGGAGTACCTCGAAAAAAACGGCGACGAAAACCTCTGGCTTGCTACCACCAAAGCGCCGAGAGCCTATACCGAGGCGGACTTTTCAACGGAAAACGTCAGCATAATGCTCGGCAAGGAGACGGCGGGGCTGCCCGAAGAACTCCGGGAAAAGTACAGGGGGCGCTGTATAAGGATACCCATGATAAATGAGGCGCGAAGCCTCAACCTCTCAAACTCCGCCGCGATACTGGCCTACGAAGCGTTGCGGCAGCAGGGATTTCCCGGACTTATGGGAACAGGCTCCATGGCGGAATAATAACAGTTATCACATAATTTTTCAATATGAAGCCGAAATTTTTTCGGCGGAAGGGAGAACTACTATGAATTACAGTAAGAAAAGCGTACTCGATGCAGATGTACAGGGCAGGAAGGTTCTGCTCCGCTGCGACTTTAACGTGCCTCAGAACAAGGAAACCGGCGAGATCACAAGCGATAAGCGTATCGTTGCCGCGCTCCCCACTATAAAATATCTGCTGGATAAGGGAGCGGCCGTCATCGCCTGCTCGCATCTGGGCAAGCCCAAGGGCGAGTGGAAGGAAAAGCTGACGCTGGCCCCCGTGGCAAAGCGCCTTTCCGAGCTCCTCGGTCAGGAGGTCATCTTCGCAAAGGACATCATAGGCGAGGACGCGCAGGCAAAGGCAGCGGCTCTGCAGCCCGGACAGATCATGCTCCTTGAAAACCTCCGCTTCGATATCCGCGAGGAGAAAAACGGCGCCGACTTCGCAAAGGCACTGAGCGAGCTGGCCGAGCTTTATGTTTCCGACGCTTTCGGCACAGTCCACCGCGCCCACGCCTCCACCGCGGGCGTCGCGGCATACCTGCCCGCATACGCAGGACTGCTGGTCGAAAAGGAACTGTCAGTCATGGGCAAGGCTCTGGATGATCCCGCGCGTCCTTTCGTGGCTGTCCTCGGCGGCGCAAAGGTTTCCGATAAGATCGGCGTTATCAATAACCTGCTTGAAAAGGCCGACACCGTGATCATCGGCGGCGGAATGGCCTATACCTTTATAAAAGCCATGGGTCACGGGATCGGCACCTCTCTGCTTGAGGCAGATAAGCTCGACTATGCACGCGAGATGATAGAAAAGGCCAAAGCCAAGGGCGTGAGCCTCCTGCTCCCCGTCGATACCGCCGTCGGCAGCGAGTTCAAGGCCGACTGCGAGAAGAAGATCGTCGATTCGGATAAGATCCCCGAGGGCTGGATGGGTCTCGATATCGGACCCAGAACCGTGGAGCTGTTCTCCGAAGCCATTAAAAACGCAAAGACCGTTGTCTGGAACGGCCCCATGGGCGTGTTCGAGTTTGAAGCGTTTGCGGGCGGCACCAGGGCCGTGGCAAAGGCTCTTGCCGAGTCCGGCGCAGTGACCATCGTCGGCGGCGGCGACAGTGCCGCGGCGGTCGAGCAGCTCGGCTTTGCCGATAAGATGACCCACATCTCCACCGGAGGCGGCGCGTCTCTTGAATTCCTCGAGGGTCTCGAGCTTCCCGGAGTGGCATGCCTGCTGGATAAATAAGGAGACTGAAATATGAACACCAAATACAGAAAGACAATAATCGCCGGCAACTGGAAGATGAATATGCTGGTAAGCGATATCAAGCCCTTTATCGAAGAGCTCAAGGGCTTCCTCCCCAAGACCAAGACCTGCGAGACAGTTCTCTGCGTTCCCGCCGTAAACATCCCCGCAATGCTCAGAGCGGGCAAGGAGGCCAAGGTCGCCTGCGGCGCGCAGGATGTGTCCAAATACGACAAGGGCGCGTACACGGGCGAGATCTCCGCTGCCCAGCTTGCCGACGCCGGAGTCAAATACTGCATCGTCGGCCATTCCGAGCGGCGCGAATATCACGGCGAGAGCGATATGCTCGTAAACGCAAAGGCCCTCGCCCTGCTCGGCCAGGGAATCTGCCCCATAATCTGTGTGGGCGAGAGTCTCGAGCAGCGCGAGATGGGACTCACGATGGCGCATATAAACTATCAGGTGCGTGCGGCGCTCAGCGGAGTTGACACTGCAATGCTCCGCCGCTGTGTCATCGCCTACGAGCCCATTTGGGCCATAGGCACCGGCAAGACCGCCACAGCCGAGCAGGCTGAGGAGGTCTGCCGTGAGATCCGTATCATAATCCGCGATATGTACGGGGCTCGTGCGGCAAGGGGAGTAAGCATCCTTTACGGCGGCAGCATGAACGCCAAGAACGCCAAGGAGCTGCTTGCCCAGCCCGACGTCGACGGCGGACTTATCGGCGGCGCGTCCCTGAAGCCCCAGGATTTTGCGACGATCATTGCCGCAACGGGTGCAGACGATGAGTAAGACCGTTCTTGTTATCATGGATGGCTTCGGCATTGCCCCCGCGTCCGCCGGCAACGCCATAAGCCGGGCCAATACCCCGAACCTTGACAGGATATTTGCCGAAAATGCCTATACCGAGCTTTCCGCATCGGGTATGGACGTCGGCCTGCCTGAGGGGCAGATGGGAAACAGTGAGGTAGGACACACGAATATCGGCGCGGGCCGCGTTGTGTTTCAGGATCTGCCGCGCATCACCAAGGCGATATCCGACGGCGACTTCTTCAAAAATCCAGCCTATGTCAAAGCAATGGACGACGCCAAGGCGAATAATAAGGCGCTGCACATCATGGGACTTTTGTCCGACGGCGGAGTCCACAGCCATATTAAGCATATCTTTGCAATACTCGATATGGCAAAGCAGCGCGGGCTCGGGCGTGTGTTCGTGCATTGTTTCCTTGACGGACGCGATGTGCCGCCGAGAAGCGGCTCGGGCTATGTAAAGCAGCTTGCCGATAAATGCGCAGAGCTTAAAAACGCGAGGATCGCGACCGTCCAGGGCCGCTTTTACGCCATGGACAGGGATAAGCGCTGGGACAGGGTGGAGGCTGCATACAATGCTATCGTCTGCGGCGAGGGCGTGAGAGAGCCCGACCCCGTCAGGGCAGTCGAGCAAAGCTATGCAGACGATGTGTCCGATGAATTCGTAAAGCCCGTCGTCTGCTGCCCCGAAGGTGTTATAAACGAAGGCGACAGCGTTATCTTCATGAACTTCCGCCCCGACAGGGCAAGGGAGATGACATGGGCGCTGAACCTGCCCGACTTCGACGGCTTTGCGCGCAAAAAGACCGTGTACCCGCTGAGCTATGTCTGCACCGCGCAGTACGACGAGACTCTGCCGCTGCCGATAGCGTATCCGCCCGAGAGCATTGAGAATACGCTCGGCGAGATCGTTTCGGCCCGTGGACTCAGGCAGTTCCGCGTGGCGGAGACCGAGAAGTACGCCCACGTTACCTTCTTCTTCAACGGCGGTGTTGAAAAGCCCTGCGAGGGCGAGGAGAGATGTCTTGTGCCCTCTCCGAAGGAGTTTCCAACATATGACCTCATCCCGGAGATGAGCGCTGCGGCAGTTGCGGATAAGTGCGTTGAAGCGATAAAAAGCGATGAGTATGAGATGATAGTCTGCAACTTCGCAAACTGCGACATGGTCGGCCACACTGGCGTGATGGAGGCCGCCGTAAAGGCTGTCGAGACCGTGGACGGCTGCATGGGAAAGGTATACGAGGCGGTAAGATCCATGCCCGATACCGTGCTGCTCGTCACCGCCGATCACGGTAACGCCGACTGCATGACCGACGCTGCCGGTAAAGTGAATACGGCACATACCACCAACCCCGTACCCTTCGCGGTGTGCTGTGAGGGCGTCAGGCTGCGCAGCGGCGGCCGCCTCGCCGACATAGCGCCCACGATGTTGGATATAATGAACATTCCCAAGCCCGCCGAGATGAGCGGAAACAGTCTGATAATAAAGTGAAAAGGAGAAACAAAAATGAAGCAGTATTTTGAGATCGTTGACGTAATGGCGAGAGAGATCCTCGATTCCCGCGGCAATCCCACAGTTGAGGTCGAGGTCACCCTCGATGACGGCACCGTCGGCCGTGCCGCCGTTCCCTCCGGCGCATCCACCGGTATGTACGAGGCCTGCGAGCTGCGCGACGGTGACAAGGGCCGCTATCTGGGCAAGGGCGTTACCAAGGCTGTCGAGAACGTAAACGGCGAGATCGCAGAGGCTATGGTCGGCCTGAACGTTCTGGACCAGACCGGCATTGACAAGATGCTCATCGAGATCGACGGCACCCCCAACAAGTCCCGTCTCGGCGCGAACGCCATCCTCGGCGTGTCCCTGGCCTGCGCACACGCTGCGGCCGAGGCCACCGGCCAGAGCCTGTACAACTACATTGGCGGCGCAAACGCAAAGACCCTGCCCGTTCCCATGATGAACGTGCTCAACGGCGGTGCCCATGCGACCGGCTCCAACGTCGATATACAGGAATTTATGATCATGCCCGTCAGCGCGGGAAGCTGGAAGGAAGCCCTGCGTATGTGCGCAGAGGTGTTCCATGCTCTGAAGAAGGTCGTTCCCGCCTCCGGCGTGGGCGATGAGGGCGGCTATGCTCCCAACCTCGATTCCGACGAGGACGCGCTGAAGGCTCTGGTCGCGGCAATGGAAAAGGCCGGCTACAAGCCCGGCGAGGACTTCAAGATCGCTATCGACGGCGCAGTATCCGACTGGTACAACGAGGAGGACAAGTGCTATCACCTGCCCAAGCGCGGTACCGTTATGACCAGCGAGCAGATGGTCGCAATGTGGGCCGACTTCGTCGATAAGTACCCCATCATCTCCATTGAGGACGGCATGGGCGAAAACGACTGGGAGGGCTGGCAGCTCATGACCAAGACCCTCGGCCACAAGATCCAGATCGTCGGCGACGACCTGTTCGTCACCAACACCGAGCGCATCAAGAAGGGCATCGCACTGGGCGCTGCAAACTCCGTGCTCATTAAGGTCAACCAGATCGGCACCCTCACCGAGACCCTCGACGCTATCCAGATGGCGCACCGTGCGGGCTGGACCGCAGTCGTATCCCACCGCTCCGGCGAGACAGAGGACACCACCATCGCCGATATCTCCGTCGCCGTGAACGCGGGACAGATCAAGACCGGCGCACCCTCCCGCACCGACCGTGTCTGCAAGTACAATCAGCTTCTGCGCATCGAGGAGGAGCTCTTCGACGTCGCTCAGTACCCCGGCAAGGACGCATTCTTCTCCATCAGATAATTGCAATTTATAAAGACAACACAGGCGGTTCTTATAATGAAGAGCCGCCTGTGTTGTCATCTTTAATGTATACCGGTGAATTTGCAAAAAATATACTTGAAAACCAAAGGAAGCGGTGTTATAATAACAAAGCTACGGAGAATTAGCTCAGCTGGTTAGAGCGCTCGCCTCACACGCGAGAGGTCAACGGTTCGAGTCCGCTATTCTCCACCA